>NZ_JRPT01000004.1:0-102207 GCF_000762865.1 Prevotella sp. S7 MS 2
CCGCACCCGCGGACGGGGCAAGACACTGCCGCGAAACGCAATAAGGACGTTCAAGGGTTTAGTTGCGGATTTGAGGGTATTCTCTTATGCTTTGTCACAGAACATAAAAAAAAATACGATAAATTCATTTATAAACAGGTTCTTTAAATCACAAGATTTAGGTATTGTAGGCACTTATAATTCGTATTAATTTTGCAAGCGTTGAAAAATATTTTATTAATCCTATTTTTTTTATAGAAATGAAGACAAAATTATTCGCAACTATTTGTTTAATGTTATGTGTTTTTACGTCATGCGATAAAAACGCCGGTGACACCGATCCAAAACCTAATACAACGGCCAAGCACTTCGAGGCTCCGGCAACTGGATTCGATTCGTGGCTGTATATTGACCTTGAGACAGGGAAGACCACCGTGCAGAAAGAACTCGGCGAGTGGACATACCGCAAATATGAGAAGAACGAGAAAGGTGAGGATTTATCCAAAGTCATCGAGACGCAAGCTGCCACAGGCACGGAGAAGGACAAGCCTCAGAAGTGGGACATCGCCTTCAACGTACACAATCCATGCGTGAAGGACGGCGAGGTGCTGATGACCGAAGAGACTGACATCATGAAATTTACCCAAATGCCTAGCGGAGAATACAAGGGCAACGTACCTGGTCTCATCACCGTGGATATTAGTCGAATGAGAAAGCGTATCATCGGTTATGCAAAGGCACAGATTAATAAAGAGCTGCAGAAGTGGCTCAAGAGTACGGGCATGGGCCAGCCGAAGATTGTGAGCGACAAGGTGTTTGCCGTAAAGTTTAAGAATGGCAAGATGATGCTCTTAAAGTTTAAGGACTATGTTGATGCCACAGGCAAGAAGAAAATCGTGAGTTTCGACTATAGAGTTATGAATAAATAACTATAGTTTCACATTTCATGATGATAGATACAATTATGAAAAGACTACTTTCCATATTAGTATTGCTTACGGTGGCTTTTGCCACCGTTTGTGCCAATAACACTCCCCCACTTGAAAAGAAATATGCCATCACGGGAAAGGTTGTCGATGCCGGTGACGGGACGGCAATGCCTGGTGCGCGACTTACTGTGGAGGGAACGAATATTGTAGCTGGCACCGATGGCAAGGGTGCCTTTACCATTTACGTGCAGGACAACAAGGTGTATACCATTCATGTCAACTATATGGGCTATGTAGCCCGCACATTGCATGTACCCGCCACGGGTCATCCGTCGCTCACGGTCAAGATGACACAGTCGCACACCAAGCTCGACGAGGTGGTAGTCACAGGAGCGAGGACGGAGAAGCCACTAAAGGACGTGCCCGTCATCACGCGTGTTATCTCGCAGGAGGAAATAAGAATGGTCAACCCCGTTGATCTGAACACATTGCTGGAATATACCTTACCCGGAGTACAGTTCTACTATAACAGCATGAGCCAGACCACTACGCTCAACTATCAAGGCATGGACAGCAAGTCGGTGCTCTTCCTGCTCGACGGCGAGCGCATCAGTGGCGAGGGCTCCGACCATAATATAGACTTCTCGCGTATCAGCATCGACAATGTGGAGCGTATCGAGATAGTGCGTGGCGCAGCTTCGACACTGTACGACAGTCGGGCCATAGGTGGCGTGATTAACATCATCACGAAGAAGAGTATCAGACCGTTTGATGCTAGGGTCAATATGCGCTACGCAGGATACAACGGCGAGAACTATGCCATGTCATTGGGCATCAACAAGAACAAGTTCAGTTCGCAGTCGTCGTTCGGCTTCCGCCATCGCGACAATTATACGGTAAAAGACACGGAGGGTAAGCAGGTTGAGATGATCAAGCCCGACGGCAGTGTGAGCAAGTCGCAGAGCAAGCCCTCTTCCCTAATCATGTATGGCTACCGTATCATGGACTTCGGACAGCGATTCAAGTATCGTTTCAATGACCATCTCAGCGCTGAAGCATACGGCACCTTCTATACCAACACACGTCCGACAATGAACGGCAAGCGATGGCATCAGCGGTATGAAGACCTCGTAGCTGGCGCGAAGATGAAGTGGCAGGTAAACGACAACAACAGATTTGACCTTTCTTACACCTTCGACAACTATGTCAAGAAGGATGTGTTCGACCGTGTGGATCTCGTTGAGAAGATTTATGGCAACATCAACCACAGCACGCGTCTCTACTATACGGGCAACTTCGGTCGCCATACTTTCAGTGCAGGTATAGAGGGCATACACGAAAGCCTGAAACACTATATGATGAAAGACACGGGTACGGTAGACATCTCCCAACTCTCGCTCTGTGCTCAGGAAGACTGGCGCATTACCGACAACCTCAACCTCGTGGTGGGCGTGCGTGGCGATAAAGGCTATCATTACCGCTTCCACCTCACTCCTAAGGTGTCGATGCTCTATCGTCCGTTCAAGCATGTCACATTGCGTGCCGGCTATTCACAGGGCTACCGCATTCCCACACTCAAAGAGCTCTATCAGGAATTCAACATGGGCGGAATGGGAATCATGATGTATGGCAATAAAGACCTTAAACCAGAAGAGGGTAGTCAGCTATCGGCTTCGGCAGAATATGACTATGGAGGCTTCAACCTTTCGGTGTCGGCCTACCACAACCGTTTCCGCAACAAGATTTCATACGAGTATACGGAGCCTGGTAAAAGCTATAATATGAGGTATGTCAATGCCGAGAACGTGAAGACCACGGGTATTGAGGCTACGGCCAACTACCGTATGGCATGCGGTCTCCAATTCAGGGGAGCCTACACCTACATCAACGACTACGATGTGCGCGACGGCTACAACCAGTCGTGGATACGTCCACACAGCGCAAAGTTCAACGCCATATACAAGCACAAGTTCGGCAAGACCACCGAGTCTATTGCATTCAACAGCCAGTGGATGTCGCGCATCACGCGCTACTCGTACAACAGCACAGCCAAAGCCTACACGCGCTACGTGTTTGAACCGCGTACGGTCTGCTCTATCAATCTCCGCTCGGAGCTACCGAGAGGCATCACCCTCGGACTGATGATGGACAACCTTTTCAACTTTCGGGACAAGGCTGCCGACTCAGCGGTACAGCTTCCGCTCAACGGTATCAGTTATGTGGCGACAGTCAGCATCAACATTGCCGACATGATAAGAAAGTAATCATGCCTTACACCCTTAAAACCAAATTATGAATAAACGAAAATTATCAATCATAGCCGCCGTGGTAGCATTGCTACTCATGGGTATAGGCATATGGCACAAATGGCTATCCACTACAAGGATAGCCTTTGTGAATTATCAGACAATCACACTCGGACAGATAGCCCGTGCTAATGATAATCCGTTCATCAAGATAGAAAATCTTAGTGCCGACGACATCAAGAAAGCAACCGACTACGACATGGTCTTCGTGCAGGCTATGGGACTGCGTCTCACCGAGGAGCAACGCGAAAAGTTGGAAAAGGCAATGCAGGGCGGAACACCCGTGGTGAGTACGATGATTACTAATCCCGACAACGATTTCTGCTCGGTAGACACCACCACAGCCAATCGTCTGAAAGCCTACATCGGCAACGGCGGACGCGAGAACTACTGCAATATGCTTTCTTATGTGCGCAGGCACATCGACCGGAAAATTATCTATGCTCCCGAACCAGGCGAGGTCGTAGAACGCATATACGGACTGCTTTACCATACCGACCCCGATCATGCTGACGGTGAAAACCTACAATTCAACTCCGTGTCGGAATACAAGAAATTCCTTATGGAAAAAGGTTTGTGGAAAGATAAGGCCCCTGCCATTGTCATCACAGGCTCGATGGGCGAACCAGAGGAACTTATTGCCGAATTGGAAAAAACGGGCAATGTGGTGTTCCCTGTCAACTCTATCCATCAATTCGTGGAGAAACACCATGCCGACAGCATCAACGTGTCGGCCATCATCAACATGGCGCACGGGCGTCTCGGCGATGGTTTCGTGGACTATTTGAAGCATGTCAACGTACCATTCTTTGCTCCGCTGAACGTGGGAAGGCAGGAAAAGAAATGGGAAGACGATAAGATGGGAATGAATGGTGGTTTCCTGTCGCAGAGCGTGGTAACGCCCGAAATAGACGGTGCATTGCGACCATTCGCCCTTTTCGCTCATTACGTTGGTAAAGACGACCTGGAATATGTGGCGGCGATGCCCGAACGCCTCAGCACGTTTGTGCAGACAGTGAACAACTACATTGGTTTAAAACACAAGCCAAACAGCAAAAAGCGTGTGGTCATCTACTATTATAAAGGTCCGGGGCAGAATGCCATGACCGCAGGTGGCATGGAGGTTGGACCTTCGCTCTACAACCTGTTGGTGCGCCTCAAGCAGGAGGGCTACAACGTGGCAGGACTGCCCGAATCGCCCGAAGGACTGGAGAAAGCCATTCATCGGCAGGGTGCAGTGTTCAGCCTTTATGCCAAAGGAGCTTTTGACGAGTTTATGAAAAACGGAAAACCTGCACTCGTCAGCAAGACCGAATACGACAGCTGGGTAAAAAAGACACTCCGCCCCGAAAAATACAAGGAGGTGGTGAAAGCCAACGGTGAATTTCCAGGTGAGTATATGGCAACACCCGACGGCAAGCTAGCCGTGGCTCGTGTGCAGTTTGGTAATATTGTGCTACTTCCTCAGAATGCCGCAGGCAAGGGCGACAACTCATTCCAGATAGTGCATGGCACCGAAGCTACCCCACCCTACACCTACATAGCTTCCTACCTATGGGCACAGCACGGTTTCAAAGCCGATGTGCTGATACATTTCGGCACACATGGTAGTCTTGAGTTTACACCGAAGAAGCAGGTGGCATTGAGTAATCTCGACTGGCCCGACCGACTGGTGGGCGCAATACCACACTTCTACTTATACACCATCGGCAACGTAGGCGAAGGTCTTATCGCCAAACGTCGCTCGTATGCAGGCTTGCAGTCGTATCTCACACCACCGTTCATGGAAAGCGGAATGCGTGGCAAATACGGCGAACTCTCTTCCAAACTGAAACTCTACACGCAGAACATCGGCAAGGATAAAGCATTGTTGCATCGCACCTCGCTCGACATCAAAAAACTCGTGGTGCGTTTGGGATTCCATCGTGATTTGGGATTGGATAGCATAATATCACGCCCTTACACAGAGGAAGACATTCTGCGCATCGACAACTTTGCCGAAGAGCTCTCGACCGAGAAGATTACTGGTCAGCTCTATACCCTTGGCGTTTCTTACGAGCCGGCTCGTATCAACAGTAGCCTACTCGAAATGTGTACCGACCCCGTGGCTTACTCGCTCTTTACGCTCGACAAGGTGAAAGGAAAAGCAAGCGAGGCAATGCTGAAACGTCGCTCCGAATTCAACAGCCGTTATCTTTATCCTGCCAAATCGCTGGTGCAGTCGGTCATCAATAGTCCGGCAACAGTCACCGACGCCTTCGTATGCAAAGTTGGACAACTCTCACCGTCCGACCTGCAACGTGCACACAGTATCTATAAAGACCTCACAGCACCGTCGGATATGATGAAAATGATGATGGGCATGGGCGCAACGGGCAAGAAACCAAAGAGTGGCATGCCGAAAGGTATGGGCAACGCCATGCACGGAAAGCC
Organism: Prevotella sp. S7 MS 2; assembly: GCF_000762865.1. NCBI lineage: Bacteria > Pseudomonadati > Bacteroidota > Bacteroidia > Bacteroidales > Prevotellaceae > Prevotella > Prevotella sp. S7 MS 2. The sequence goes on from NZ_JRPT01000004.1 coordinate 5,648, forward strand.
GTCGACAGGTATGCCTCAAAAAGGAATGCCTCAAAAAGGAATGTCGGCTATGTCTGCGATGATGAAAAAAGAAAAGAAATCATATAGCAGGGAGGAGAAAGCTTTTGCCTTTGCCGTGCGAGAACTTGAGCGCACGCTGAAAAGCATCGACAAGTACAGGCAATATCTTGTGGAAAGTCCACGGTGCGAGCTGGAGAGCATGCTCAATGCTATGAACGGTGGCTACACAGCGCCATCGCCAGGTGGCGACCCGATTGTAAACCCGAATACCCTGCCAACGGGTAGAAACCTCTACGGTATCAATGCCGAGGCCACACCGAGCGAGGCAGCATGGGAGAAAGGAAAGCAACTGGCACAGAATACCATCGAGATGTACCAGCGTCGCCACAACGGCGAAATGCCACACAAGGTGAGCTATACGCTATGGAGTGGCGAGTTTATAGAGACCGAGGGTGCAACGATAGCGCAGGTGCTCTATATGCTGGGTGTTGAGCCTATCAGAGACTCGTTCGGCCGAGTGAGTGACCTACGCCTGATTCCCTCGAAAGAGTTGGGAAGAAAGCGTATCGATGTAGTGGTGCAGACCTCCGGACAGCTCCGCGACCTTGCAGCGTCACGCCTTTTCCTCATCAACAGAGCGGTGGAAATGGCAGCTAATGCCAAGGACGATGCCTTCGAGAACGAGGTATCCATTGGCATGAAGGAGGCCGAACGTTACCTCACAGAGAAAGGTGTGTCGCCCAAGGAGGCACGCAAACTGGCATCGCAACGCATCTTCGGAGGTATGAACGGCAACTACGGCACAGGCATACAGGGCATGGTGATGAGTGGCGACCGCTGGGAAAAGCGTGAAGAGATTGCCAACACCTACATCAACAATATGGGTGCTTTCTACGGCAGCGAGAAAGACTGGGAACAGTATAGCAAGCATGCTTTCGAGGCCGCCCTCACCCGCACCGACGTTGTGGTGCAGCCTCGCCAGAGCAACACATGGGGAGCACTGAGCCTAGACCATGTCTACGAGTTTATGGGCGGACTGAACCTTGCCGTACGACATGTGACGGGCAAAGACCCCGATGCCTATCTGAGCGACTACCGCAACCGCCACAACGTGCGCATGCAGGAGGTGAAAGAGGCAATAGGTGTGGAGAGTCGCACCACTATTCTAAATCCCGTATATATAAAGGAGAAGATGAAAGGTGGCGCGAGCGCAGCAGGAGGTTTTGCCGAAATCGTGGAAAACACCTACGGGTGGAACGTGATGAAGCCACAGGCGATAGACAAGGAACTTTGGGACGACATCTACGATGTGTACGTAAAAGACAAGTACAACCTTGGCACACAGGCATTCTTCGAGCAGAAAAATCCTGCAGCATTGCAGCAGATTACCGCTGTAATGCTCGAAACCGTGCGAAAGGGAATGTGGAATGCTACACCACAGCAGGTGGCCGACCTTGCCAAACTGCATGTCGATATGGTGAAGAAATACAAACCGTCAGGCTCTGGCTTCGTGGGCGACAATGCCAAACTGTGCAACTTCATCGCCTCAAAGGTAGATGCTGAGCGTGGCAAGGAATACCAGCAACAGATTGACCGACTGCGCAATGCGGCGACAAACACGGGCAAGGGCACGGTGATGAAGCACGAGGATATGTCGCAGACGGAAGAACATACACAGAAGATCAGCGAAGGCATGCTCGCTGGCGGTGCGATATTTATTCTCCTTGCTCTGCTGATGTTCGTCATCCGCATGCGCCGCAAAAACCGTACACGATAAGACGCTATGGAAACCTTAGTTGTCATACTCTTCATACTTGTCTGTTTCAGCTTCGTGCTGAAACAGACTTTTGTACGTCCGTTGCAGATGGGCATCACGGCGATGGCGGCATGGCTGTTTACTGGGCTGGCATGGCGTGGCGCGATATTGCAGTCGTCTACACAGATTGCAGGTTGGCTTACCGACACCGAACTGGTGCGCGACATCTCCGTGTTGCTCAATCTCGATGTATTGTTAGCCATGGCCTTCTGCCTGCTGGCGACCGACATGGAAATATCGGGGCAGGTGGGTCGTAGGGCACACTGGCTCCTCGTCTTTCTACGCTTCTTCCCCGGCATCATGGTCGTACCGGCAATGTTTGGGATTCTCGTCAAAGTCATCTTTGCATTTCCTGGCGAAGACTTCTCGCTCGTGGCATGGACGCTGGGTGGCGTATTCGCCGTAGCCATTCCGTTGCTCACACATACGCTGAAACGCCTGCTGCCCGAACCCTTCCTACGCCTCGAACTGCTCTTCCTCTGCAGTCTGCTCATCGCGCTAATGGGCATCGTGGCAACGGTTAACGGCAAGACAACCGTGACGGGAACCGACAGCGTCGACCTCGAATCCCTCGTCGGCACGCTGGTTCTTATAGCCACATCGATAGTGGCAGGTATGGCGTGGTATCGGTGGCGCACCAAACAACAAATAATTCAAATGAATAGAAAAAACAAACGGATATAAAACAATGAATTACATAACAGACATACTCTATTGGATTTCGTCGGGACTCCTCGTTCCCGTTATCCTCATTCTCATATTCTTCTTCCTCCGCTCGTTGCTATTGCTGGGTGGATTCTTCAATCAGTATCTCACCATGCGACAGAGCGGGGTCATGCTACACAGAGAGATGAAAACGCTCACGGCTGATAATCTTATGACGCTCCCCGAACGCCTACCGAAGGGAAGGCTACCCATAGTTACCTACATGGAGAAGATGGTGGAGCACCGAGGGAGCGCAGCCAAGATTAACCACCTAATCGACGAATACGAATGCATGGCGGAGCGTGAACTTGAAACCTCTAAGATGTTTGCCAAGATGGGGCCAATGACAGGACTCATGGGCACACTCATACCAATGGGGCCCGCACTGGTGGGACTATCATCGGGCGACATAGCCTCTATGGCATACAATATGCAGGTGGCGTTTGCCACTACCGTCATCGGACTATTTGCAGGAGGAGTAGGCTTCGTGGTCAAATCGGTAAGGCAACGCTGGTACAGACGCGACATGAGCGCGCTCAACTACATTGCCGATATGTTGAACGAAAACAGCGACAATCCATCATGAGAAGACGACCAATCAGAATTGGGCATGACGAGGACGACGACCCGATGAGCGTAGTGGGCAACCTCTTCGACGCAGCAATGGTCTTTGCTGTGGCACTAATGGTAGCACTCGTCACCCACTACAAGATGACCGAGATGTTCAGCACCGAGGATTTCACCGTGGTGAAAAATCCTGGGAAGGAGAATATGGAAATCATCTCTAAGAAAGGCAAGCAGATAGATCGCTACACACCGTCGGAAAATCAGAATGCCAAGGGCGACAAAGGCCGTCGCGTGGGTGTGGCATACCAACTGGAGAATGGCGAGATTATCTACATTCCCGAGGAATGAACAGTCCCTGTTTCGTTAATTCAAATCCAGCAGGTTTGTGTTGTAAGGTTATTGGTGTATGATAGATGTTGCTTAAATGTTATTGCAATGTAGAAAAATAATGTGAGTTCGACGAATTTAAAATAGTGCAGGCTGTGTGTCAAATGTCCTTTGTACATTGACGCACGGCTTCTTTGGAAACAAACAATATGCAGCCAATGCTCCAAGCATATTGACGATAAAATTATCAAATTTATAAACTGAAAGAACTACCCTTGCATAGCTTCCTATGAAATTCTTTTCATCATAAAGGGAATATGCAACATCCGCAAACAAATGGGATTTATAGCCCGGAGGGCTAGCCTTGAATAGCCGGGAACTGTCGAGCTAAACGAAGATAGTCTCCGGTATGAGTATATACCGGAGATAAAGTCTGATAAGACTTCCCCATCATCGGGCCTTATACAAGAAATTAAGCCATGGGAGACGAACGGTTCTCTCACATACATGGACAAAAAAATCCCCAAAAGCATTGCTGCCTTTGAGGATATATATCTATTTAAGAATTAATTCAATTTACTACTTACCAAGAGCTTGCTTAGCTGTTTCATTGTTAGGATCAATCTCTAACATCTTGTTCCAATAGCTATCTGCTGTACTCTTATCGCTCTTCAGCGTATAATAGTATCCTAGATACTGGTAAGCTTCCAACAGACGAGCATCGTCACGGTCGCCTTTCTCGGTATGACTCTTAATGATTTCAATCAACTTCTCATAATGAGGTTTAGCCGCACCGGTCTTTGTTTCAGGGTCGAGAGCATAACCGATATGAGCACGCTGATAGGTAGCGAAGTCAGCTGCACTTGGGAACTTCTCTGCCATCTCACCGAATACTCGGTCAGCATTAGCATAAGCTTCCTTCTGTTCAGCACCAGTGGTCTTGGTAGCCTGATTCATATACATGTTAGCCAACGCATTATAGTCGATAGCTGTAATCTGCTTCAAAGTCTTGAGATACTCATCATAAGTCTTAGTAGCATTAGCAATATCGCCCATCTCTGAGTAAGCACTTGCAATATTCTTCAAAGCGTCAGACTTATCGGCATCATTATCTTTGTTATTTGCCAAAGACTGTCTAAACATATCAATAGCTTTCTGATACTCCTTGTTACCTTGATAAGCATAACCATAATAGAGATAGTCGCTCTCTGTAATCTTAGTAGAGTCGCTCTGATTGAACAAACGGTCAGCATAAGTAAGAGCCTCTGGGTAACGCTTCAAGTTGGTAAGGTTAAAGAACGAGATACGATTCAAAGCCGGATGACGTGGGAACTTGTTGTTACCGAACTGAGAAATAGATAAACTCTTCTCAAAGTCACCCTTAAGGAAGTTATCCAAAGAGTAACTTACCAAGTCGGTAGCTTCCATCTTGTTCTTATCTACCTTATCATAATACTCAATAGCCTTGCTCAAATTACCGGCCTTATCGTAAATCTGTGCAGAGACAATATCTACTGGATAATCGGGTAGGTTCTCATGAAGCTTATTCAACATTGCCACAGAAGAAGAAGGGCTAACCTTACTATTGATCTGTGCATACTTGCGATAACCTTCGGGATTCTTCGGATCTACGAATGTAGCCTGCTCATACCAAGAAGAAGCCGCACCACCATTGTCCTTGATAACCTGAATATCACCACTCAAAATGAAAGCTGGACCATATTTCATGTCACGTTTAAGAGCCATATCGGCATAGACCTGAGCATTGAGTGTATCTTGAATATCAAGATATGCACGACCAATACCAACAAGAACCTCCGGATTCTTCTTGTACATCTTCACAATGTCCTTCATCTGTTTTGCCTTATCAGGGCTGTTAGACTGAAGAATCTTATTCACTTGCTCAATGGCAGCTTTCTCATTCTGAGCCATCACAGGAGCACCAAATCCTATCATCAATGCTCCGACTAATAAGTATTTAATTGCTTTCATAATTTCTTCTTTTACTGTTATTAATTCAAGTATTGAATGCTAATTATTAGACGTATAACAATACTAAATGTAACATCCATCACATTATTATTCGCTTACATTAACATCTCGAATGGTAATATTCCCTTGTACAGGTAGCAAACCCGACTTGAGAATAATCATCTGGCCTTTAGGTGATGCCAAAAAATGAGCGAATCCCCATGGAAGTCCGTTAATAGGGTCGTTCAACAACGCATAAACAGTACGGATAAGGGGATAATTTCCATTATATATATAATATTGGTAAGGCTTCCAGCTATTCATAGGAGTAGCTTTATCTTTACGGCTTACCGACATTAAACGAATATTCTTATTAAAAGTAAGATTGGTAGTGTCTCGACTGTCATTCAGCCAATTACTTCCGATGATACCAATAGCACCGGGAGTCTTCTCTACATAGCTGATAACATCAGCAGTCTTCTGCGTAGCAAACACATTCGGACTGGCAATAGGTTTACCACCTAAGATGGAATCTTCGGCAAAATGCACGGCACTAGATTTACGATTATCAAAGACAACAGTAATCTGCCCACTCCTAGAACCAGCATGAATCTGATTCCATTGTGTCACTTTGCCACTTAAGATACGAGCTATGTCTTTCACAGTTATGCAGGTATCAGGATTTGCCTTGTTGACAATGAGAGCCAAACCATCATAGGCAATCTTGAGAGCCTTCGGCATAAAAGTGCGATCTCTTAAATTCTTTAATTCCGACTCTTTATAGTCACGAGCTGTAATCATCAAGCAAATCTTATTTTTCAGCAACATATTCATACCATCCGATTCGTTAGTATAAATGGGCTTTACCTTTGCTTGAGTATAAATAGTCTCAAATATCTGTCGCTCTTCCTCGATAATGGGACTAAAACTTTCGTCAGAGGCGAAACTAATCACCCCTGACGAATATGTGTCTGTTCTGCCACCTTTATGCTTCTTTTGTCCACAAGAAGCAAGAAGGCTGACAGACAGTAGTGTTAATCCTACGAATATGTAAGATACTCTTTTCTTCATTTACTTATCAGTTCTGCAACTTGAACGATACAGGAACATTGTATTTCACACGCACAGCTGAACCATTCTGCTTACCGGGGGTCCAACGAGGCATGCTACGTACGACACGCTGTGCTTCTTTATCAAGTGAGGGATCTACCGAACGTACGACACGAACATCTGTGATAGAACCGTCTCTCTCAACAACGAAAGATACAACGACACGTCCTTGTACACCATTTTCCTGTGCAACTACAGGATATTTCACGTTACTGCTAAGGTATTGAAGCAATGCGGTAGGTCCACCGGGGAACATAGGCATCTGCTCTACGACTTCAAAGACTTTTTCCTCTTCCTGCTTTGGAGGTTCAGGCTGAGCAATTACTTCCTTAGCCTTCAACACCTCTCCACCAACTTCATCGTTACCTTTAACCTCGAACGAGCCAATAGCTGTCTTGGTCTGCATCAACTGATCCTGTGTCTTTAATTCCTCTTCGGGCTTAACCTCAGAGTCTTTCTTGATTACAGGAGGAGTAAACTTAATAGAACTCTTTACACGTTCAACTACCTTTTCAGGTTCAACTTCAATTTTCTTCTTCTTTACCTCGGCCTGTTTTTTAGGCTGATTCAAAGCAGAAAGTTCGTTTACCTGTGTGGCAGCCACCTTACGAGCATTCTCATCTACGATATTCTTAATAGCTATAGCAGAGAAAGCAACGATGGCAAGAACGAAAACGGCAGCGATGGCGATAAGATTTCTCTTGGCAGTCCCCTTACGAAGCTTGTATGCACCGTAAGCTTGGTTTCTACCAGCGAAGACCAAATCGGTCCATTCACCAGATATTAAATCTATTTTTGACATTTTCTTTTTGTTTTAAATCATTTGCGTAAAAGACTTATTTCACACCCTTCTTGTCAAGCAATTCCTTGTCTTGAGGATTGATCTTGTCGATTACGTACTTACCAATACTGCAAATCTGCATTTCATCAAGAACATCTACCAAGTTCTTATAAGAAGCACCGTCTGTTGCGCGGATAATGATAGTCAAAGTAGGAATCTTCTCACCATCAACTTCACCAGCTTTCAACTTCGCAAGTTCCTTGTCGTAAACTTCCTGAGTATACTTATTAGGCTCGTTCAACTTTTTAGCGTCGAGTTTAGCCTTGGCACGCATAATAGCCTGAACAGGGATTGTTCCGTCTTCAGTCTCATGATTGATGAGCACACTACGAATACCCTTTGCACCCCATGTGGTTTCTTTCAACGTATTGGGATCGCTGTAGTTAGGCATACCCTCTACATAGTAGATTTTGTCGCCACTACCTACATAGATAGTAATCGTCTGTGAAGCCTTGGTAACCGACTTGTCTTCATCTTGAATGTTCTTATCGTTACTTGGCATACTCAACTCCATCGTCTGTGGTTTTGCCAAAGATGTACAGAGCATGAAGAATGTGATAAGAAGCATCATCATATCCACCATAGGCGTAAAGTCTACACGGATATTTATCTTCTTCTGTCTACTTTCTTTCTTTTTAGCCATGCCTTAGTCCTCCAACTTTTTATAAGAAGTGATGAGATAGTAACGGTTCTCACTCATATCCTGAAGTTCGGACATTACCTTCTTGATTACCTTATAAGGAGTCTTCTCATCGGCCTTGATAGCGAGTTTGATATCAGGATTAGCAGTACGAGCCTGCTCTACCCACATCTGGAACTCACTCTTCTTGCCCTCGATACTGTCTGTAGGAATACCAAACTTAGGAAGTTCTGCAGCCATCTGACTTGTTTCTAAGTTCAAATAAGCACCCAGTCTATCCATGGGAACACCCCACATTGCATCTTTCTGGAACTTTTTCTCCTGTTCACCATTCAATGACACACCAAACTGACCGGTCATACCAGCAAGTACATCCATCATTTGTGTTTGGTTGTCCATACTCATAAATATCTTACCGGTCTTATCAACCAAGATATTCAGAACGTTCTTCTCTGGAACTTTGATCTCTGATACCGAACCGGGGGTTACAACCTTTACTGGCTCATTCTTCACAAACGTTGATGTCAACATGAAGAAAGTCAGCAAGAGCACCATCACGTCCGACATAGGGGTCATGTCAATCCAAACGTCACTCTTCTTAATTTTTACTTTACCCATAGCGATAAAATTTTAAAGGGTTAGCAAAAATTAAGCCTCTTCTGTGTGGTTTGCTTCGTATGTCTGAGCGATAGAGTAACCTACTTCGTCGAGTGCGTATGTCAACTTATCAATCTTGTTTGTGAAGAAGTTATAAGAAACTACTGCAAACCAAGATGTCAAAATACCGAATGCGGTGTTGATCAAGGCCTCAGAAATACCAGTTGACAATGCAAGAGAGTCACCACCACCACCTGCTGCAAGAGCGGCGAACGACTTGATCATACCGGTTACAGTACCGAGAAGACCTGTCAATGTACCCAATGTTACGATAGTAGCAATCATCGGAAGGTTCATCTGAAGAGTAGGCATCTCCAACTGAGTTGCTTCCTCGTGAGCCTGCTGGATTTTAGCAACCTTCTGACCTTTCTTAATACCACTAGTAGCTTCCATTTCCTTGTAAGCATTCAAAGAAGCTGCAACAACATTAGCTACAGAACCTCTCTGCTTGTCGCAAACCTGCTGAGCCTTAGCGAAGTCACCAGCATTCAAAGCTGCCTTAATATTAGCAACGAATTTGGTCAAAGAACCCTTACCAAAAGCGGTACGAAGAGCCAACCAACGCTCTACAGAAAGAGCAAGAACGGTAAGCAACAAAGTGTGGATAATTGGAACGACCATACCACCCTTATAGATAGTACCCATCAAGTTACCATTAAGAACGGCACCTGAAGGATCGTTATTTACGAAGTTTGCAGGATTACCGAGAATAAAGTTAAAGATACAAATAGCAATAATGAAACATGCTACGATGATCCAGAATGCTGCTCTGATACCTTGGAAGCCCTGTCCCTTCTTAGGGGTGGCTGTTTTTTGTGTAGTTGCCATAATTTTTAAAAATTAATTTTTAGTTATTGAAAATTTATAATATTTGTTCGATTTAGTGTCAATGGTTAGCAAATGTAGGAAAACCACGTAGGAATACCCATTTTTTGTATCGCAAAGATAATCATTTATGAATAACTACAAACCGAATTAAGAAGTTTTAACGAGATAGTATATTAAATGTCTCCCTTTATACAAAGCCGAAAGCAAATTGGTCTAAAACTCCACTTGAATAGCACATTATATATATAAAGAATAGAGCACGAATATTCTACGTTACAACATTTCTTAACAAGATTGCATTATTACTTCAACTTGCCTAATACGTTCTTTATTCTTTTCATGGCCTCACGAATATTCTCATCGCTAGTAGCATAGCTCATACGAAAACATTCTGAGTCACCAAAAGCATCACCACCTACTGTTGCGACATGTCCGACTTCAAGTAAGTACATAGCTAAATCTGTAGAATTCTGAATAGTACGCTCGCCATCCGTCTTACCATAGAAACTACTACACTTCGGGAACAGATAAAAAGCTCCTTGTGGAACATTCACCTCTAAACCCGGAATATCCTTTGCCAATGCTACAATCAAGTCACGGCGACGCTCAAATGCCTTGCGCATATCTTCCACGCAGCCCTGTTCTAACGTATAAGCAGCCTCAGCAGCTTTCTGACTCACCGAACATGGCCCCGATGTATACTGTCCCTGCAACTTATTGCAGCCTTTAACTATCCACTCCGGAGCAGCAATATATCCAATACGCCAACCAGTCATAGCATAAGCCTTAGACACCCCATTCACAACGATGGTACGCTCTTTCATACCATCTACCTTCGCTATGCTGGCATGTTCACCTATATAATTAATATGCTCATAGATTTCATCAGCCAACACAAACAAATCCTCATGTTCCTTTATGACAGTTGCCAAGGCTTCTAATTCTTCCTGAGAATACACGCTTCCCGTAGGATTACTGGGAGAGCATAGTATCAACATACGTGTCTTGGGGGTAATGGCAGCCTCCAGTTGCTCCGGAGTCATCTTAAAATTCTGATCAAAGCCGGCATTCACTATCACAGGATTACCTCCAGCCAACTTCACCATCTGCGGATAACTCACCCAATAAGGAGCAGGGATTATCACCTCATCACCATCATTGACCAATGCCATCAGCGTATTACAGACACTCTGCTTAGCACCATTGCTCACCAAGACTTCATTGACAGTATAATCCAATCTATTCTCATTCTTGAGTTTAGCAACGATAGCATTGCGTAAGTCAGCATATCCGGGAACAGGAGAATATCGAGAGTAGTTCTCATCAATAGCTTTCTTTGCAGCATCTTTAATATGATCAGGCGTATTGAAATCAGGTTCACCCACGCTCATATTGATTACATCAACACCCTGAGCCTTCATCTCACTACTCTTCTGCGACATGGCAAGCGTTGCCGATGGTGCCAGACGGTTCAATCGATTAGATAATTGTGCCATAATTTTATTCTACAGTTTATTCGTTAGGCTGCAAAAGTACGCATATTATCTGTTACAGCGAAGAATTCGTAACAGTTTTTACACTTTTATCTCGATTTTGTGTCATTTGTTATTTTATATGGAGTATATGTCCCATTCTGTCGCGTTTGGTTTTGAGATATTTCAAATCGTTTTCATTGGGTTCTATCTCGATAGGCACATTTTCCACTATTTCAAGCCCATAAGCTTCCAATCCAACACGTTTGGTAGGATTGTTTGTCATCAGTCTCATCTTATGGATGCCTAGATGACGCAGCATCTGAGCCCCACAACCATAATCGCGCTCATCGGGTTTAAAACCTAAGTGTATATTCGCGTCTACCGTATCATACCCTTCTTCCTGCAATTTATAGGCTGCAATCTTATTCATCAAACCGATACCGCGCCCCTCTTGCTGCATATAGACTATCACGCCTTTACCTTCTTTTTCTATCATCTCCATAGACTTGTGCAACTGTTCTCCACAATCACAGCGACGACTACCAAGAATATCACCGGTAGCACAAGAAGAGTGGACGCGCACCAATATCGGTTCGTCTTCCTTCCATTCTCCCTTAATCAAAGCCATATGCTCAAGTCCATTGCTGGTTTGGCGGAACGGTATCAAACGGAAATGCCCATGAACAGTAGGCATATCAACCTCTTCACCCACCTCAATACTAGATTCTTTCTCTAGTCGATAAGCTATTAAATCCTTGATAGTAATGATCTTCATACCCCATTCTTTAGCTTTCTGCTGCAAACTGGGCATACGAGCCATAGTACCATCTTCTTCCATGATTTCCATCAACGCACCGGCAGGATACAGTCCGGCCAATCTACACAGATCTACAGCCGCCTCAGTGTGTCCACTACGACGCAACACCCCATTATCTTGCGCATATAAGGGGTTGATATGACCGGGACGACCAAATGTTTGCGGTGCCGAATTCGGATCGGCCAAGGCTTTGATAGTTTCTGCTCTATCATGCGTCGATACGCCTGTACTGCATCCTTCCAGTTTATCTACGGTCACTGTAAAAGGCGTACCCAACACCGATGTATTATCTACAACCTGACGTGGCAAATCCAACTCGTCACAACGCTGTAACGTAATAGGCGCACAGAGCACACCACGCGCATTCTTCAACATGAAGTTTACCTTCTCAGGCGTTATCTTTTCAGCGGCTATTATCAAGTCGCCTTCATTTTCGCGATCTTCATCGTCAACAACAATGACAAACTTGCCATCCTTGAAATCTTGTACAGCATCTTTAATGCTACTCAGCTTGAAGTCTTCCATATTATATATATGTATATGTGATTCTACTTTTTCAAATCGTTAATTCTGCTTACCACCAGTTGATTCGTTCTCATAATCAATTTCAAATCGCGCAACAAACGCAGTCTGAAACGCCACATTCTCAGGTAAAGAACGATACCCACCGGGAATATAATAGCCGCAACCGCATTCATCCATTTTCTTGCAAAAGGCCGCGTATGTGCCCTTACTGAAAGAATCGGATAGCTACTAATAGCCCCTAAAATATGTTTATCTTTCGTATTCGACAAATCTTCTATCACCTCTTCTATTTCCCCACTGATACGTTCTATCTCATGATCAGACTGGTACTTGAAAAACACATTCACCACATGAGGAGCCGAACGCAAATTATGATTCAACGAATAACGCGATGCATCTCGGCTAATTTGGCGAAGTCGCTCTTTATCTTTTTCATAATCCGGGTCATTAATGATTACCTCTTTAGCAAACACATGCCGTTTCACACGCAAACCCAACAAGCGCCTGAAGAACTCTATGTATAAATCCAAGTTGAATACCATTGAGTCATTATTTGCCTTATATGTCACAAACACAGCCACAGGTGTCAAGACCGCGGGAGCCAATCCTTTACCAAACCACACAGCCCACATTCCACCACGAGCCATACGATAGCCCGAATTATCGAGGATATAGTAAATAATGAACACCAAAACCGATATGATGACCGGTATACCCAATCCTCCTTTTCGGATAATGGCACCAAGCGGTGCACCGATGAAGAAAAATATCAAACACGAAAGAGCCAACGTAAACTTATTGATAGCTTCTATTTCGTGCTGTCTGATGAAGTAATCACCATCACTTGTCACCAAACTTTTAAAGTTCAAATCGCTTACTTTGGATTGTACTTTGCTCAAAGCCATCGACACCGCCTGTTGTTTTCTGTCTAAAGACAGCTTGTTAAACACCGTGTCTATATCCACTTTATCTGTCGTCGCTAGTTTTACAGCCGCAAGCGAATCCTTCTTCGACAATGTTATCGCCGCATATTCTCCTTGCTTTTCATCTTGATAGTACATCCTACCGATACTGTCATATCTGGCGTTCAGCGAATCCATAGCATGATAGATCTCCAAAAGACTCTTACTACTCGCGTTATTAGAAAGGCTTGTAGCATCAGTCATATTGAAATCACCATTATAATCTATGACGATACGTTTCTGTATGAAACTCTCCCGACGATAAGGTATAGCTGCGGAGTTACCAAATTCGTCCGACTGCATATTCTCAAACCATTCCCCACTCCACAGTGTCAACAGCAAATGTTTCTTCTCTGCCGTGGCCTGCAACATCCCGGAGTCGGCCAAGATGATAGCTTGATCTTCGTAACTTCCCGTCATACGATAAATCATAATGCCGTAAAGTTTACCGGTATCCATATTTTTCTTTTGCACAAAGAGATTACTATTAGGGATACCATCATAGAATACACCTTCGGGGATTTCCAGTTCCGGACTCTTCTGCTTCATGGAAATCAACAACTGCGCAATCTTCATATTAGCCGTTGGCCCCACATTATTCTGGAAATAGAACGAACCTATACAAATCAATACCGAAATAAAGATGAGCGAACGGAACGATTGCATCAGAGATATACCCGCAGCTTTGATAGCAGTCAACTCACTACTTTCTCCAAGATTACCAAAAGTTATTAACGAAGACAACAAAATGGCTAGCGGCAAAGCTTGCGGAACAAGCATCAAGCCCATGTACCAAAAGAATTGAGCCATCACTTCCATAGACAACCCCTTACCTATTAATTCATCGATATACCTCCAAAGGAACTGCATCATCAGCACAAATTGACTGATAAAGAAAGTACCCAGAAAAAGCATACCAAACTGCTTGGCAATGAATATATCTAATTTCTTGATGCGAAACATTACTGACTGTCCGTCGTGACCATATTGATTTGAATACAAAATTAGTATAAATTTGTTAGAATCTCCGTCTTTTTCATTTTTTTATGCCTCACGCCACATCTAAGCCCAAATCTCAATGCTTTCTGCAATTAAACTACTTACATCTCAAAAGTATGGAATAAATTTTGCATTTATGCACGTTTCCACTATCTTTGCATAAGATAATCTGCACTCGACAATTTGGAAACTAGTTTTCATTGTACTCATTTGCGTTATCTTTGCAAAAGACAATTATAAGTTATGGCTAATATTATAACAAGGAATATTCCAAATACGATAACCTGTTGCAACCTCATTTGTGGTTGCATCGCTACCGTATGTGCTTTAGACGTCCAGCCTACATGGGCACTGGCATGGATAGTAATGGGAGCTGTCTTCGATTTCTTCGATGGTATGAGCGCTCGCCTACTGCATGTATCTTCTCCCATTGGTAAAGAGTTGGATTCACTGGCCGATGACATTACATTTGGGGTAGCTCCTGCTACAATGGTTTTCAATGAGCTCTACATTATGGACTATCCGGCAGGGTTAGAACCTTTAAGAGATTGGCTGCCTTATGCTGCCTATATCATGGCGGCTTTCTCGGCTCTACGATTAGCCAAGTTTAATTTGGATGAACGGCAAACCACTTCATTCATCGGACTACCCACGCCTGCCAACGCCCTTTTTTGGGGCTCTCTGATAGTAGGGGCGAGCAATTTCTTGGAGTCTACACAGTATATGCTATTCGTCGTTTTAGGCATGGTAGCTTTGAGCAGTTGGCTATTGATAGCAGAACTTCCAATGTTCGCACTCAAGTTCAAACAGTGGGGATACAAAGGTAACGAAGTAAAATACATCTTCCTTGCCACATGCCTACCCATCCTGATTATCTTCCGATTATCGGCCTTTGCCGTTATCATTGCGTGGTATGTAATCTTGTCGGCCATTGTTAATGCTAAAAATAAAAAATAGATGGTGATTCTCAAATTGATATTTTTCATTTTTGTCGCAGGACTTTTTGCCCTCGTATTCATCGCTTATTCATTCTTTAGACGGCTCCGTGAGTCTGCCAAAAGAATGCAAGACCAAATGAACGGGCGATATACGAGTGGAACAAGAACGTCGTCATCTACACGCCAAACATATTCAAACAAAAAAGGCGAAACAGTTGTTGACCATCGCACTTCAGCCGAGGCCAACCATAAAATATTCTCTAAAGACGAGGGAGAATATGTAGATTTTAAGGAGGAATAGAGACCTCTCCCTACCCCTCTCCCAAAGAGAGTGAGCTTAAAACAGCCTGAAGAGATTCCCATTCATAACTGGGGACAATTGAACTAAAGAGAGTGTATACTTTTAATTTCTCATCTTTTCCCCCTAGTCCCTTATTATGAAAAAGACGCACCTTTATTCAAAGGTGCGTCTTTTTCGTTAATTATGCACCAACGTGCCGATAGGCTCACCGTCCATCACCTTCTTCAAGTTTCCTACAACATCCATGTTGAACACATAGATAGGTAGATTGTTCTCCTTACACATCGTAGTTGCAGTGAGATCCATGACTTTAAGACCGCGTGTATAAATCTCGTCGTAGGTAATATCCGTAAACTTTGTGGCTGTAGGATCTTTCTCCGGATCGGCCGTATAGATTCCGTCCACGCGCGTACCTTTTAACATCACGTCGGCCTCAATCTCGATACCACGCAACGAACTTCCTGTATCCGTGGTGAAATAAGGCGAGCCTGTACCGGCCGAGAATACACAAACATATCCTTGTTCCATTGATTCGATGGCTTTCCACTTACTATAAAACTCACCGATAGGTTCCATACGAATAGCCGTAAGCACTTTTGTCTTCACCCCGATAGCACCCAACGCTGAACTTAATGCAAGCGAGTTGATGACCGTAGCACACATTCCCATTTGGTCACCCTTTACTCGGTCAAAGCCTTTCTGACTGCCACTGAGACCACGGAAAATGTTACCGCCACCGATAACAATACCGATTTGTACACCCATCTCATGCACTTCTTTAATTTGGCGTGCATAATCTGCCAAACGTTCGGGGTCGATACCGAAACTTTGTGAGCCCATTAGACTCTCACCACTCAATTTGAGCAGTATTCTTTTAAACTTTGTCATAGTTCTATTTGTAGCAATCTCATCCCCTAAAAGAGACTTGATTTAATATCATTGTCGTATGTATAAATTATCTTACCTCGCAAATTTCACTTCCTTAAATGTATATTCCCTAAATCGTCCCTCCTTGTCTCGCAAGACGATAGTGCCATTATCTGCCACCTCTACGATGCTAGCTTCAAACTGTCCGTCGGCATCTTCGTAAGGATAGAAACCATCACGACGGTAAAGAGACATATAGTATTCTTCTGAAATATCGGCTGCTCCACCTCGTTCCAAAAGCTCATAGCGTTTCTCAAAGTTATCTAACAACCGTTGCAACACTTGCTCTCGATCCACTTCATGCCCTACGATACCGGCTAATGATACAGGATTGGGCGCGTCACTCACAAACATCAGTTGATTGACATTCAGTCCGATACCGTATATACACCCTTTCAAACGACCGCCACTCAGCGATGTTTCTATCAGCGTACCACTAATCTTACGGTCGTGCCAGTACACATCGTTCGGCCACTTCAACGTAATTCCGTCCGTATAAGCACCAAGCGTATCTTTCAATGCCAACGCTCCGGCCATGGACAAAAGAAACTGATAGGCTGTAGGGGTGTGCCAAGGATGCACGAGGATGCTTAATAGCAGGTTTTTCCCAGCCTCACTTTCCCACGTATTTGTAGCCTGCCCACGTCCCGAAGTCTGATAATCGGCCACAACAACCGTCATTTCTTCATCGCCCACAACACCATGTTGACGTAAGTAATCGTTGGTGGAGCCCACCTCGTTCAGTCGTATGATTTCTCTTTTCATTTCCGTATTTTAAAGTAGCAATGGGTTGAACGCATCCTTGATATGTTCCATGCGTACCGTTTCCTCATCACATCCTACAATTGTAATCACATCAAATCGCAGTTCATCCCACAGCAGGTGCATCTTCACATAGGCATTGGCAGCATGTCCCAAATTCCGCATTTTCTGCCGATTCACCGCATCAGCCGGTTTGGTGATGGCATCCGAGCGACGCGTCTTCACCTCTACAAAGACCACAGTCGTACCATCCGGTGTCCGAGCAACAATGTCTATGTCCTTTCCACCCAACCGCCAATCGCGCTCAATAATATCATATCCCTCACGCACCAAGTAGTCGGCGGCATAGTCCTCGCCCCATTTACCAAGATCGTTGTGCGCAGCCATAGCCTACCAATTGAGTTCTTTTGTCGGCAATGGATCTTCTTGCAACAGATTGTTAAGATATGAGTGCGAGAGCCGATGTGCATCGTAGAACATAATAAACGGTTCTGCCCCGGCCGCCTTGATACCTACTACCACCTGCATATCTCCGACCTTCCATTCAGCGTAAGGTACAACCGAACCGTAGACATTCGCCTGTACGAACTTCACCTTGAGTATCTGTTGGTCGCCCACTTCTTGTTTTGAGGGCATCTGCGGTATAGTGTATGTCTTTGTAGGCACCCCATACTTTCCTTGAAGAAAAACAGTGAGCGATTTACAAGCCTCCAAAACGTCGTTATGAGCCTTATAGTCACAGCACACCAACTCCGGTTCGGCATCTATCTTCAGCGGATTTCTACTTATAATATAAGATATGGTAGCATCTTGATTGCCATATCCGATGATGGTCACAGCGCTTAGTTTATTCTCGGAAAAGGTGGTAGAGCCACAGAAAAAGAGAGGTTCGTCACCTTGAAAAGACACCTTGTATAAATCGTTCAGTATCTTATCTGTCTCATACATATCTTTGCCAAGACTCTTCATATCCATCGATACTCCACCGATTGATACCGGATAAACACTTTCATAGCCATCCTTCTGTGCCACCTCATATTTCTCCAGCAACGCATGATATTGAGTTTGAAACACTTCTGGTGTCATTCCTAGCGTAAAGGCACCTAGAATTGGCTTTTTAGAATCATCGGTTGCATAGAGATGACCGACCATGATGAACAGAAAGAAAAATAAAACGTTAACCTTTTTCATGACCTCCTATCGGGTTTGATTAGTTGCAAAAATAATACAATTCTTCCATTCTTACAATAAAATACCTTATTTTTGCAGCCATGATAACAAGGGAAGAAGAACTAAAAAAGATAGATGAGCAATTCATGCTCAAAGCGCTAGACGAAGCACATCGGGCTTTAGACGAGGGCGAGATACCCATTGGTGCAGTCGTGGTATGCCGAGGTCGTATCATCAGCAGGGCGCACAACCTCACCGAAACGCTCAATGATGTCACAGCACATGCCGAGATGCAAGCCATCACTGCGGCTGCCAACACGCTCGGAGGGAAGTATTTACAAGATTGTACACTCTATGTCACCGTCGAACCCTGCGTGATGTGTGCCGGTGCCTTGGGATGGTCTCAAATGAGTCGTGTCGTCTATGGAGCACCCGATGAAAAACGTGGATACACGGAATACGCTCCCCATGCCCTCCATCCCAAAGCAGCAATCGTTGGAGGGATACTGGAAGAGGAGTGCAAAGCCTTGATGCAAGAGTTCTTCAGAAGCAAAAGATAATTTCTATCCCCATCATTTCACACTCCTAACTCATTCCTTTGTCTACTCGCCAACTTATCTATCAGCGAAGTGCAACGGCTTGCCAGTATTGCTGCCTAGGCTTGGCAGCATTACTGAAAGGGCGAAACAGCAATGTTGCCATACCCTTGCAGTAAATTAAGTTTGGCCGTTTTTAAGTTGACGAGTTATTGAGTTATAAGACAAGAGAGACTTCCAATATAGGGCAAATACTATCCGTCCCTACATCACAAGTCAAATTTACGGCATAAAAAAAGTTGCTCCTCTTAGATAAAGAGAAGCAACTTATCGAATATAATAAATTGAATAATTTTCCGAGTTGGTTATTTCAACCGCGCAATAATAGTTTGGTCACCGGTTGTAGATTGTCCCATCTTGACACAAACTTCTGTACCTATAGGCAAGAATACATCTACACGGCTACCCAACTTGATGAAACCAAGATGCTCATCAATATAGCAATCTTCGCCCTCCTTGGCATAAGTAACAATGCGACGAGCCATGGCGCCGGCTATCTGACGGCACAATACGTCCACTCCATCGGGTGTAGTAATCATCACATCAGCATGTTCGTTCTCCGAACTAGCCTTAGGTAACCATGCCTTATGATAGTTTCCATCCTTATGGCATACGAATTTCACCTTGCCGTCTACAGGGAACCAGTTGGCATGGACATTCCACAGACTCATGAAAATACTAATCATAAGACGTTTGTCGTGGAAATATTCGTTCTCTTCTACTTCCTCTATAACCACGATTCGGCCATCGGCAGGAGCTACAACCACCTTATCGGTATTGTCTTCGGCAGAGAAATAGCGAATGGGACAGCGGTAGAAGTTCAGTACGATACCATAGATTGTTGAGAAAACAACCAAAACCACCCAAAAAGGGATCTTGGTATCAAAGCCTCTCCATAATAATAATATAATGGAAGCCATTACGATAAAACCATAAAGAAGCGTATCGGTACCTTCTCTGTGTATGCGTATCTTTTTGAGTTTATTGATTCTTTTAATCATAGTAACTAAGGATATGCGAACATTTCAACAAGGCGTTAGCCGGTGCCAAAGGTTGTTCTGACTTATGCTCAATAATACTGGGAAGGCCTTTTACCTACCATTTGCAAAGTTAATGATTTTTTGTTAGCTCCACAAAAATTTACTATTTTTCTTTTGTTGTGTCGGGGATAAGCCGTAACTTTGAACTCCTAATTGTGGCTTTTTCATGGAAGATTTCGTTCATTTACACGTTCACACCTATTATTCTATTCTAGATGGCCAGTCCAAGATTTCAAACTTGGTCAATAAAGCCATTGGCAACGGCATGAAAGGCATGGCCATTACCGACCATGGCGTCATGTTTGGCATTAAGGAATTTTGGGATTATTGTAGCGAAGTCAACAAAAAACGAAAGGCAGATGGACTGGAACCTTTCAAACCCATATTGGGTTGCGAGATGTATGTGGCCCGCCATCGCAAGGAAGACAAGGTGAAAGAGAATGGTGACAATTCGGGTTATCACCTCATTGTACTTGCCAAGAACTATCAAGGATACAAGAATCTTATTAAATTGGTATCGCGTTCGTGGGTAGACGGTTACTACTACCGACCGAGAACTGACCGCGAAGACCTAGAGAAATACCACGAAGGACTTATCATTTGTACAGCTTGCTTGGCCGGAGAGGTACCTCGTAAGATTATGGCCGACGATCTTGACGGCGCACGCGAAGCATGTCTATGGTACAAGAATCTATTCGGTGACGACTTTTATTTGGAGTTACAACGCCATCAAGTTACCGACCCTACCCTGCTAGCCAATCGTACTGCCTATCCTTTACAGCAGAAAGTGAATGCTGTATTGGAAGACTTCAGCAAGGAATTGGGCATCAAACTCGTCTGTACCAACGACTGCCACTTCGAAGATAAAGAGACGGCCGAGGCGCACGACCACCTGCTTTGCCTAGCCACAGGAAAGGATCTGGACGATCCGAACCGCATGCGCTACAGCAAACAGGAGTGGTTTAAGACGCGCGAAGAGATGAACGAGGTGTTCCCCGACCATCCGGAAGCCATGCGAAATACGCTTGAGATTCTGGACAAAGTGGAATTCTACAGTATTGACCACGACCCTGTGATGCCTTTCTTCCCAATCCCGGAGAGCTTCGGAACAGAAGAACAGTGGCGTCAAAAATTCACAGAAGAAGACTTATATAAGGAATTTTGCAGCGACGAGAATGGCGAAAATCCCATGTCGGCCGAAGATGGAGAGAAGCGAATCAAACACCTTGGTGGTTACGACAAGATTTATCGAATCAAGTTTGAAGCCGACTATTTGGATGAATTGACATTCCAAGGAGCCAAAAGAATATATGGAGACCCGGTGCCAAAAGAGGTAGAAGAGCGCATCAGATTTGAACTTCACGTGATGAAGACAATGGGATTCCCCGGCTACTTCCTCATTGTACAAGACTTCATCAACTCTGCTCGCGAGCAGTTAGGAGTGATGGTAGGTCCCGGCCGTGGCTCTGCTGCGGGTTCGGTAGCTGCCTATTGTTTAGGAATCACGAAGATAGACCCGTTGAAATACGACTTGCTGTTTGAGCGTTTCCTTAACCCCGACCGTATTTCTCTCCCCGATATTGATACCGACTTCGACGATGACGGACGTGGACGCGTGCTCCAATGGGTGATGGATAAGTATGGTCACGAGAACTGTGCGCATATCATTACCTACGGAAGTATGGCTACGAAAAACTCCATCAAGGATGTGGCACGTGTAGAAAAACTCCCGTTGGAAAAAGCGAATGCACTCTGTAAAGCTATCCCCGACCGTCTGCCGAATGGTTTGAAGATGAATCTTACCAACGCTATCAAGAGCGTTGACATGCTACGCGAGGCGGAAGCTTCGACCGACCCACGCGAACGTAACACCATGAAGTATGCAAAGATGCTTGAAGGAACGGTACGCGGAACGGGTATCCATGCCTGCGGATTCATCATTTGTCGCGACCCTATCAGCGATTGGGTGCCTATCTCAACGGCCGACGATCCCGACTTTAAGGACTTAAAAGTGCCTGTGACGCAGTACGATGGGCACGTTATCGAGTCTACCGGACTCATTAAGATGGACTTCCTCGGACTCAAGACGCTCTCTGAGTTGAAAGAAGCTGTCAAGAATGTAAAGCTGACAACGGGCGTAGAAGTAGACCTTGACAACATACCTATTGACGATGAGCTTACCTATCAGCTCTATCAACAGGGACGAACGATTGGTACTTTCCAGTTTGAATCGCCCGGTATGCAAAAATATCTGCGCGAACTTCATCCCACGGTATTTGGCGATCTCATTGCCATGAACGCCCTCTACCGCCCCGGACCAATGGACAATATTCCGTCGTTCATTGCCCGTAAGCTCGGCAAAGAGCCTATCACCTACCCTATTCCTGAGATGGAAAAGTATCTAAAAGATACGTATGGCATCACCGTTTATCAAGAGCAAGTCATGCTTCTGAGCCGCTTATTGGCTGGCTTTACGCGTGGACAGAGCGACACATTGCGTAAAGCTATGGGTAAAAAGAAGATTGACCAGATGAACAAACTGGAGAAATTGTTCTACGAGGGAGGCGAAGCACGCGGGCATGACCACAAGACTTTGAACCATATCTGGGAAGAATGGAAGAAGTTTGCATCCTATGCTTTCAACAAGTCTCATGCAGCTTGCTATAGTTGGGTGGCTTTCCAGACGGCTTATATGAAAGCCCATTACCCGGCAGAGTTTATGGCTGCCATTATGACACGACGTAAAAGCGACATCAAAGAAATCACGAAACTCATGGATGAATGTAAGTCTATGGGTATTCCTACGCTGGAACCGAGTGTCAACGAGAGCTATGGTAACTTCGGTGTAAACCAAAAAGGCGAGATAAGATTTGGTTTGGCAGCCATCAAAGGAATGGGCGAACAGGCCGCAGAAGCTATCATCAACGAGCGAAATGAGAATGGGCCATACAAGGATATATTCGACTTTGCACAACGAGTAGATTTCTCTAACGTCAATAGGAAAGCCTTTGAATCGCTCGCCATGAGTGGCGGATTTGATTGTTTCGGGCTGAAACGCGAGCAATATTTCGGCAAGAATAATAAAGGTGACGCCTTCTTGGACACCTTGGTTCGCTATGGTCAGTTGTATCAAGCGGAACAGGCAGAGGCTCGTAACTCCTTGTTTGGAGGTTCAGACGCCGTAGAGATAGCCACTCCTCCCATTCCTCAAGTGGAAGAATGGAGCACAATAGAGAAATTAAATCATGAGCGCGACCTCGTAGGTATTTATCTGTCGGCTCATCCTCTCGATGAATTCAGCATCATCTTGAACTCTATGTGCAACACACATTGTGCCGAATTAGAGGACAAGGAAGCTCTCGTTGGCAAGCAAGAGATAACAATTGGCGGTATGGTAACGGCCGTAAAATCCGGTTTCACCAAATCAGGTAAGCCCTATGGAGTAGTCACTTTAGAAGACTTCGAAGGCAGTGGTGAACTCTTTATCATGGATGCCGAATGGGGCAGATGGAGCGGAATGTTTATTCAGGGAGCCATCATCTTCATGAAAGCGAACTGTAGCAAGAGATATCCCACAAGCACCTACGTCGACTTTAAGATTGCCGACATCCAGTATATGCAAACTATTCGCGACACACGCATCGAAAGATTCACCATCAGTATGGACATCAACGACATCGACGAGACCATAGTAAACGACATATCTACACTGGTATCAGACAGTCCGGGACACACAATGCTCTTCATACAAGTAGTTGATAAAGAGCATAATTCAAACTTAATACTGCGTTCAAGAGCTCATGAAATAGGCCTTACTCGCGACTTTGTAAACTATGTAGAGTCTAATCCAGTCATGAGTTACCACGTAAACTGACAAAAACGGCAATTACTATCGGTCGCGACTTTTGGCATACAATTTGCTCATAACAATATTGTGACAAGAATAATAAAATACATATAGAATATTAAAGAACGAAAAGATGGAAGTTAAAATTACAAACGAGAACTTTGAGAGTTACAAAAATGGAGAGTTACCTTTGGTAGTTGACCTATGGGCAACATGGTGTGGACCTTGCCGTATGGTTGGTCCTATCATCTCAGAGTTGGCAAATGACTACGACGGCAAAATCGTTGTAGGCAAGTGCGATGTTGAGGAAAACAACGAAATCGCAATGGAGTATGGTGTTCGCAACATCCCTACTATCCTCTTCTTCAAGGGAGGTCAGCTGGTTGACAAGTTTGTTGGTGCTGCAAGCAAAGAACGTATTGAAGAGAAATTCAAGATACTTCTGTAATCTACAGAATGTTTTAAACATACAAGTGCAATGACATGACAGAATGTCGTTGCACTTTTTTTATTCTCAAAGAATAGGAAATGTGACCTTATCTCTTCCCTTTTTGTGTAAAATCAAGTATCTTTGCATAAGATATTCAACTTATCCTGCTGTATGAAAGAACTCGCATTAAAGTACGGATGCAATCCGAACCAGAAGCCTTCACGTATTTATATCGAAGAAGGCGAACTACCTATCGAAGTCATTAACGGTCGCCCGGGCTACATTAACTTTATGGATGCCTTGAATAGTTGGCAACTTGTGAAAGAATTAAAGGAAGCAACAGGACTTCCGGCAGCCGCAAGTTTTAAGCACGTAAGCCCAGCCGGCGCTGCCGTAGGACTCCCCTTGAGCGATACACTCAAGAAAATCTACTTTGTAGACGACGTTAAACTTCCGCTTTCTCCGATCGCTTGTGCCTATGCTCGTGCCAGAGGAGCCGACCGAATGTGTTCGTATGGCGACTTCGTTGCATTGAGTGACACCTGTGACGCAGTCACCGCGACCCTCTTAAAACGTGAGGTTAGCGATGGAGTTATTGCTCCCGATTACACGCCGGAAGCCATCGAAATCCTGAAAGACAAGCGTAAAGGCACCTACAATGTCATCAAGATTGATCCAAACTATCGACCGAATCTCATCGAACATAAGCAAGTATTCGGCATCACATTTGAACAGGGACGCAACGAAATCAAGCTCGATGATCCTGCACTTTTCGAGAATATCCCCACTCAGAATAAGACTTTCACCGACGAAGCTCGTCGCGATCTCATCATCGCATTGATTACTTTAAAGTACACCCAAAGCAATTCCGTATGCTATGTCAAGGATGGTCAGGCCATAGGAATAGGTGCCGGACAACAAAGTCGCATCCATTGTACGCGCTTAGCTGGTAGCAAAGCCGACACATGGTGGTTGCGCCAATGTCCCAAGGTTATGAATCTTCCGTTCAAACCGGGTATCCGTCGCGCTGACAGAGACAACACCATAGACGTCTATATCAGCGAAGAGCACGATGATGTATTAGCAGATGGCGTATGGCAGCAGTTCTTTACCGAGAAGCCGGAGGTACTTACGATGGAAGAAAAGAAAGCTTGGATTGCCCAAAACACGAAAGTTGCTCTCGGTAGCGATGCTTTCTTCCCATTCGGAGACAACATCGAGCGTGCCCATAAGAGTGGCGTTGAATTCATCGCACAAGCCGGTGGAAGCATCCGCGATGACCATGTTATCGACACATGCGACAAATATGGCATTGCTATGGCATTCACTGGAGTGAGATTGTTCCATCACTAAGAGTTAAAGTTAACAAGTAAACGAGTTGACAAGCAGACTAGTTAGAAAACACAACCAACAACTTTTAATCTACTTGTAAACTCGTTCACTTGCCTACTTAATTATTTATTCAAAAATAAACTTGTTAACTTGTCTACTTGTTAACTCGTCAACTCAAACCACAATGAACGACATCAACGAGATAATAGAAACAGGAATGGTCTTTAAGGCCGCATCCAATAAGAGCGGGCAGAATGATGATAAAGTAAAGACCAAAGCTAAGAAGAAGAAATATATCACCGGAGCTCACGGCTCAGGCTCAGCTCGTCAGAAGGCTAAATACAGACAACAACGAGCTAAGCGGCACAAGTAATCATCATCTTACTTCTTCTCTGCGAAATAATTACGTTCGCTTTTGATATTCCCGTTCTTTGACAATACGAGCGTACATTGCTGCAAAGAACGGTTGGCATGGTCGAAGACAACAGCCGGATTCACCTTTCGACCTTGAAAATGCACCTCAAAATGTAAGTGCTCCGTGGTGGCGCGACCGGTTCGACCAGTCAATCCTATCACCTCTCCGGCTTTCACTCGCTGCCCAGCCTTAACTAGATTCTTTGATTGATGACTATAAAGTGTCTCCAAGCCATTGGCATGCTTAATAACGATACAGTTACCATAGCCTGAGAAACGCCCCGAACGAGTAACCACACCATCAAATGCTGCACGCACATTGTCGTTCGGTCTAGTCTTCAAATCAACACCCGAATGGCGACGTTTTCCGCCATACGGACTTATCACTTTACTTCCTAACAGTGGATAAGACCACTCCATCTTCGACAGATTAGACAAATTCAGCCTAATCGTATTGCCTCCTTCAAACGGATTCTTGTCCACATCTCCGCTCATACTATTGCTTGTTCCACCCTTATTAGCCATAGCCAAACTCTGTGAACCTACATTCGATGGCTCCGGTTGCGATACCGTTACACTCACTCTTTGGCCTACACGTTTGCACAACAAAGTCTGTTTACGCAATCGATGTGACTTTATTTCCAGAATTGTTTCGGGATTAATACGCGCTCCATTCACCATAATGGAAAACAAGGTATAAGCTTGTGCACCGTCATACCCCACAATAGCGATTGTCTGTCCGGCCTGAACGTGCTGCCCCACCTGTACCAAATTCTGCGCATTATGACTGTACACAGTCTCCAATCCATTATTATGGCGAATGACAACCACATTTCCGAAGCGGTTCACCGAACGCGATAAACGGACTACTCCTTCAAACATAGCCTTTACAGCATCGCCCTGCGTGGTCGTTATCTTCACTTCTTGTTGATTCACCACCTCTGCCTTTCCCACCGGAAGTGGGAAAGAATAATCGCTATTCTTAAGTATACTGAAGTCTACACTGAAAGCATTGGAACGACTGAACAGCCCCGGTGTGCTGATACTGATTTGTTGTTGTTCCGACGCACTGAATGTATCTTTAGCAGGCATAAATCCCGTTGTAATACCAATAAGCGTCAGGCCCATGACAATCTGTCTGAGTCGTGTATTCATTTTGTTTAGGTTTTAATTGTTATATAGTCTCTGTCAAAAGTATCCCAGTGAATATTCGGCCGGATTCGACACCCAGTCGACGAGCCGAAAAGAATTCATCGGAATGAGCATACGTGCATATCCCACTCATGCGAATGCACTGTGAAGCCACGCCTGCCTGTAGTAGCTGGAGTCGATTACACTCCGGCAGGTCGATATGCCACTTATTTAACTTTCGCGTAATGGCAGACATGTCAAACGATGCTTGCTCAAATTCATCGTAAACTTCCTGTCCAACTTCGAAATGTTCCAGTGAAATGCCGGGACCAATGATTGCTAATAGGTCAGAAGGTTTGGTATCATAGGCTGCAACCATCTCGGCGACACTCTTCAATACAATGCGCTTTACAGTGCCACGCCAACCGGCATGAACAGCACAACCGGCACGATGCACAGGATCGTAAAGCAAAACCGGGATGCAATCGGCTGTCGACACACCGATACAAACACCCGGAATATCGGTCATGATGCTATCCGCACCATCGAGAATAATGCGACGTTCACCAGTGGGCAAGGTAAAGAAGTCGGCCGATACCACCCGATTCTCCGTACCATGTACCTGATGCGGCAACAACAACCTGTCGTCGTCAATACCTAATGTCGCACAAAACGCGGCTCTATTATCAGCCACCGCTTCCGCATCATCCCCACAATAGGGGTTGATATTAAACTCTCCATAATCGCCTTTACTCACTCCGCCATGCCGTGTCGTGCTAAAAGCCACAACACCTTCGGCCAGTTTATAAGTATGGAGTATAGGCTTTGTCATGGGCTTGTTATTATTCTATATCGTCTTCATCCTCATATTCGAAGTCATCCAACTCGTCGAAGTCTTCGATATCAGCATCTTCCAGTTCCTCAACATCCTCATCGGCACCTTCATCATGCATCTCGTCGGCAAAGCGTATCATGTCTTTGTCGCGATGTACGAGTGTATCTTCGGCCATGATTCCTTGCAGTTTGTTGCTCTCACTGTTCAGTTCGCGCCACAAAATATCC
Organism: Prevotella sp. S7 MS 2; assembly: GCF_000762865.1. NCBI lineage: Bacteria > Pseudomonadati > Bacteroidota > Bacteroidia > Bacteroidales > Prevotellaceae > Prevotella > Prevotella sp. S7 MS 2. Next base: position 33,838 of record NZ_JRPT01000004.1, read on the forward strand.
TTCAATTCCATGAGTCCTTGCCCTGTCACCGACGAGATAAACACCACCGGTAGGTCGTCGGGCAACGTCTCTTTCAGCATCTCCATCAACTCTTCGTCTAGTAAGTCACACTTCGTTACGGCCAATACACGATGCTTATCCAGCATATCAGGGTTGAAATTACCCAATTCGCGCAGCAAAATCTCATACTCTTTCTTGATGTCGTCTGTATCACCGGGCACCATAAAGAGCAACAATGAGTTTCGTTCTATATGGCGAAGGAATCTCAAACCGAGTCCTCTACCCTCACTTGCCCCTTCAATAATTCCCGGAATATCGGCCATGACAAACGATTGCATATCGCGATAGCCCACAATTCCAAGCGACGGTTCTAGCGTTGTGAAAGGATAGTTGGCTATTTTCGGGCGTGCACTCGACAACGATGAAAGCAACGTGGACTTACCCGCGTTGGGGAATCCCACCAATCCCACATCAGCCAAAAGTTTCAACTCCATCACTACGGTGAGCTCTTCCATCGGTTCTCCGGGCTGTGCGAAGCGTGGAGCCTGATTGGTTGCGGTGCGGAACTGAAAGTTTCCAAGTCCGCCACGACCACCTTTCAGCAGCATGACCACCTGTCCGTCTTCCATCACATCACAGATATACTTACCCGTTTCAGCATTATAGACCACCGTACCACACGGTACATCAATGTACACATCCTTAGCATCGGTACCATGACACTTGTCTCTTCCACCGTTTCCACCATGCTCTGCAAATATATGGCGCTGGTATTTCAAGTGCAATAGCGTCCAGTAATTGTGGTTACCACGCAGATAGATGTTACCACCACGCCCACCGTCACCACCATCGGGTCCACCGTTGGGCTGGTATTTCACGTGGCGTAAGTGCATAGAACCTCTTCCGCCCTTACCTGAGCGACAATGTATCTTTACGTAGTCTACGAAATTTGAATCGGCCATATATTGTTAGATTACACGTTGGGGAATTTGTTCAGATGTTTAGGAGTCAATTCTTTATGCCTTCTAAAAATCCATGGAGAGACCTCCATCTATTAAAAACGAACAAGAGTTAGTAGGATTCGAGTTCTCAGCAAAGTCATAAGCCCGTGGCTCACGCTTCCATCCACTCCCACTAACTCCTATACCTTACTCTGCTTTTACAAGTTGATGTATAGATAGAAGTTAGTAGGAGGTAACGGGAGATAGCGGAAGATAACAGACATTTGTCCGATAGCTCCTGCTAACTCCTATACCTTACTCTGCTTTTACAAGTTGATATATAGATAGAAGTTAGTAGGAGGTAACGGGAGATAGCGGAAGATAACAGACATTTGTCCGATAGCTCCTGCTAACTCCCTTTAATTCCCGATAACTCCTAAGTTGAGCATACATGCGAAACTTAAACACCCTATATTATTATAGAGCGTCTACTACTGTTGCTATACGAGCAAAAATCTCGTCAACGGTGCCAAGTCCTTCGATATGATGATGGATACCTTCCTGCTCATACCAGTCGATAAGCGGAGCTGTCTGTGTGTTATATACATTCAAACGCTTCTTGATAGTCTCTTCATTATCATCGGAGCGGCCACTTTCCTTACCACGGTTGATGAGTCGAGCCATCAATTCGTCTTCCGGAACAGATAGTTCCAGCATGGCAGCCACCTTATGTCCACGCTCAGAGAGCATCTTCTTCAAAGCCTCAGCTTGTGGAGTTGTACGGGGAAACCCGTCAAAAATCACACCGGCATGGTCTTTTCCAAAGCCGTCGTATACGCTGGCGAGGATGTCAATCATCAATTCATCGGGTATCAACTGGCCGTTATCAATATATCCCTTCGCAGTCTTGCCAAGTTCTGTACCGTTCTTAATCTCGCTACGGAGCACATCACCAGTAGAGATATGACCTAATCCGTACTTTTCAATCAACTTATCGCTCTGTGTACCTTTACCAGCACCGGGAGCACCGAAAATTACAATATTCTTCATTTTTTATCTTATTATTTTCTTCTCTCTTATCAGCTGTCCAACGTGTAAATGTCTCTCAACTCGCGACCTTGCTGGTCGTAATCTAGTCCATAGCCCACAATAAAGTCGTTGGGAATCTCCATTGCAGCATACTCTATATTGAGTGGTACCTGCAACTTACCGGGTTTCAACAGCAACGTACAAATATGGATAGACGCAGGCTTACGCGTTCCAAGTTGTTCCACCATGCGCTTCATGGTCAATCCGGTATCCACAATATCTTCAACGATAACAACTGTGCGCCCCGTCAAATCTTCATTGACACCAAAAATCTCTGTGATTGTACCCGTAGAAGTCGTCCCTTGATAAGAAGCCAACTTCACAAATGAGATTTCACAAGGTATCGTGAGGTTGCGCATCAAATCAGCTGCAAAGATAAACGAGCCATTGAGCACAGCCAACAACAGTGGATTCTTGCCAGCCATATCACGATTGAGCCTTTCAGCCACTGCTTTCACACGTTCTAGAATCTTTGCTTCAGGGATAAACGTCCTAAACGTTTTGTCCTTAATAGTTACTTTATCCATTGCACTTGGAATAAAAAATTTGATTGCAAAAATACGAAAAAGAAATGAATAATAGTACATTTCCACATAGATATTACGTAGTCAACATCGTTAAATTGTCTCTTTCACCCCCACCAACTCATCACTTCTAACTCCTAACTCCTCACTTCTAGTTCCCCCTCTCGTCTACTTGTCTACTCGTCAATTTGTCAACTAGTCCACTGCAGCGTCTTGGCATTTTTGCTGTCTCCCCCTTGCAGCAATGCTGAATGGGCTTGGCAGCAGTACTGAGAAACTACTGCAACAAATTGAGTTCATCAGTTTTTGAGTAGATGAGTTATCGAGTGAACTTGTTAGTTCATGAGTTTTAAGCTGATAAGTTCTTTGTTCTCCCTCCCTTTTGGGAAACCATCGGTCATTGATTGAGTAGTTGTTGTCGGCTCAGCCACTTACACATGCCTTCAAAACGCCCTATCCAACTTCCCAAAACACCAAAAATAACATTGAAAAAATGTATAAACTGAAAGTTTTATCAAGACAAATGTATAACTTTGCACCAATTATTTAAGTTTTTATTTTAATCAGGATTATAACTATATGGACAAGAAAATGATTTCAAGAATCTCGATGATTCTATTTTTAGCAGCAATTACTTTAGTATCAACAACTTTTTTCAGCTCGTGCAGCAAAGACGACGAGTTCGACAAGAATGTACTTTCCAAGATGCTCACATTTAAAGAAGCCAACGGTAAATACATCTTCAAATACAGCACATGAAAAGCTCCCGAAGCAGACATCACATTCACCGTACCCAGCAATATGGACGGTAAAGAGATTGATCTCAGCAAAAATGGAGACTGGACTGTAGATAGCAAAGACATCAAAGCCAATGGCAAAGACAATTTACTTGACCCTACAAGCTCCGTATTTGTAAAGAGGGTGGGCAAAGAAAATATAGAACTTCGTTTCAATTTGAAGCAGACTATTCGTGGCGGAGAACAGAAGCGAAAGGGCGAGTTTGCCGGTAAAGCCAACATACAATAACCAAATAAAAAGTAGGACAAACCACTCTCATATCCGCCATTTTTTGTATTTTTGCAGGGATATGAAGATTTTTACCGGAGTTCAAATCAAAGAACTCGACAAATATACTATAGAGCACGAACCCATCGAGTCGATTGACTTGATGGAACGTGCTGCTAAAGCCATCACAAGAGCCATCACCGACCGGTGGACCAACCGTATGCAAGTGATGGTTTTTGCCGGCCCGGGTAACAACGGAGGCGATGCATTGGCCGTAGCACGCATGTTAGCCGAGCACGATTACCAAGTAAACGTGTACTTATTCAACGTACACAACTATCTATCCGAGGATTGTACCATCAACAAACAGCGACTGCTTGACTGTAAACGTGTCAAGGAGTTCAACGAAATATCCGTCAACTTTGATCCTCCCAAACTCACTAGCGACACCTTAGTGGTCGACGGACTTTTCGGTTCTGGCCTCAACAAGCCACTGGCGGGGGGCTTTGCCTCGCTCGTAAGATACATCAACCAGTCACCGGCCAAGGTGGTAAGCATTGACATGCCGTCGGGGTTGATGACCGAAGACAATACTTATAATGTTCGTATGAACATCATAAGAGCCAACGTCACCCTCACCTTACAGCAGAAAAAACTGTCGATGCTGTTGCCCGATAACCAACTATACCTCGGCGAAATACAGGTACTCGACATCCTATTGTCATCCGAATACATCGCAAAAACAGAAGCTTCCTACACACTTATTGATGAGACCGACGTAAGAAAACTGCTTAAACATCGTGGTGACTTCGTACACAAGGGCAACATGGGCAACGCTTTACTCATTGCCGGAAGCTACGGTATGTCGGGAGCAGCGATACTCGCTGCCAAAGCTTGTATGCGTTCGGGAGCAGGAAAGGTAACCATAAACACGCCAAAACGCAATTACGACATCATGCAAATCAGCGTCCCGGAAGCCGTGATGCAACTAGATAAAGACGAAACTTTCTTCTCCGAACCTGTTGATACTGCCGACTTCGATGTACTAGGTATAGGTCCCGGTATGGGGCTACAGGAGAGTACAGCCATCGCTATGATTGCCCAATTACGTCGTACTCAGTGCCCTATCGTGGCCGATGCCGACGCTTTGAACATGTTGGCCAACCACCGGGCATGGATGCAACAGTTGCCTAAGGGTATCATCATGACACCACATCCCAAAGAGTTCGACCGTCTATCGGGCGGAGCAAGTAACGGAGACTACGAACGATTGGCCAAAGCACGCGACTTAGCTGAGCATTTGGGGGCATACATCATCCTAAAAGGACACTACTCGGCACTCTGCTTGCCCGATGGTAACATCCTCTTCAACAGTACAGGAAATGCCGGTATGGCCACAGCGGGGAGCGGTGACGTACTCACAGGTATCATCACAGGTTTGTTAGCTCGTGGTTATCAGCAGCGCGAAGCATGCCTATTAGGCATGTATCTACATGGACTGGCCGGCGACATCGCTGTTCGCGACAAAGGCATGGAGAGCCTCATAGCCAGCGATTTGATAGAGTATCTGCCGCAAGCTTTTAAACGTTTAAACGACTGAAACTATGAATATCAAGAAAATCTTGCTACCGGCAGCCCTTATACTGACTGCCATGAATCTACAAGCTCAACAGCCTGTGGAAGGAACAACGTATTTCTTGCCTAAAACGGCCATCAAGTTCAACGTGCTCATAGAGAAGACTACCACCACTCCGGGGCAACTGGCGCTCTATGCCGACAAATATATGAGAATGCGCGACGTACCGCAAAAACCAACCACTACATACAGATTGGTAAGCGTAAGTACACGTTCGGTGGGTCTACCCGACTCTACCAAGCAGTTCACATTGCAACTGGACAAGAAGCATGTCATCTATAGTGTGAACAGAGATGAGAACGGCGTGCTGCTGGCTGTCAACGCCCAACCGAAGAAACAACGACCTTATAAGGCTTTCAAACCGGCTCGCAAACCGACTCCAATAGACGCCCACAACTATATGACTGAGGACATTTTGGCTGCCGGAAGTTCTGCGAAAATGGCCGAACTCATTGCACGTGAGATATACGACATACGCGATAGCCGCAACCAACTGTCGCGTGGAGAGGCCGACTTTATGCCCAAAGATGGAGAACAACTCAAATTGATGTTTGAAAACCTAGACAAACAGGAGCGTGCACTGATGCAGGTGTTCGAAGGAACAACGCAAAAAGACACCGTTGAGACAGAGATAACATTCGTTCCAGAAAAAGAGGTTGATAAACAACTACTATTCCGCTTCTCTCAAAAATTGGGCATGGTAGACATTGACGATCTTGCCGGCAGACCTTATCTTGTAAAGGTTGAGGACTTGCACGACATCGCTACGATTCAGCTGGGAACCGAGAAAGAGAAGAAATCCAAGGATGATATAGGCCTGAATGTCAATCTGCCGGGACGTATCCGCCTCACCTTATTCAAGGCAGATGAACAATGGGCGAGCTTTGAACTTTATGCAGCGCAGTTCGGACGCATGGAAACTATGAGCGGAGAATTATTTGGTAAGAAGTTCAATACAAATCTTATATTGAACGGTATCACAGGAAACGTGGAGAGTATCAATATGCAACCACAGTAAACTCGCGCACACGCGCGTACTATTATATAATATGTCATGCAGGACTTTGAACGAGTCGTGCATGGCATATCTTTTATATGGATTTCTAACAAGGACTATATTCTATTTCAATCATTTGGAAAAAGAAAATAAAAAAATATCTTAAGCGGATAGGGGGATTTTATTTTTTCTCGTCATATAGATGAATTAACGAGTAGAATCTCTCTCTACAAGACAGTAAAGTGATTGACAACCAAGGGAATAAAGACATTCCCGGCTAGCCATGAAATCTCAACTGGACATATATATGCATGAAACAGAAGGAGAGCAATATACTTTCATATAACGGACACACATTTAGACACTCAACTTTACGATGGCGGTAAACACGCCAACTCACACGATTTAAAGTCTCTCCTCTCTGTTCATGTTTTCTAAGAAAAAGATTTGATGGAATAAGAAATACGCAAACTTTTGCGTATTTTTGTAGAATGAAGTTCATTCATACCATATATATAACAATAGCACTTATTTGTTTTGTTTCGATGGAGAGTCTTGGAAAAGATCTAACCTCTATCAAACAACAAATGGCTCTCATTGAGAAAGATAGGCATGTACACTTCATTTATGACTCTTCACTACCCATCAATCAAGCTTACAATGGGGCTTCTATAAAAGGCTTGACACTCTCTGAAGCTTTAACACAACTCTTTGGCAATACCCATATAGCTTGGTCGATACAAGGACAATACGTAATACTGACAGCCAAAGAGTTACAAGTCGTCAAAAACCAGCCCAAACCACCTACCCTATATACAATTAGTGGATACGTACACGACGAACATGGAGAAGTGCTTATCAATGCAACCATCTACGATAAAGATACAGGTGCAGGCACCATGACCAATGAATACGGCTTCTATAGTCTCACACTGCCAAGTGGGCAACATACGATTCGCATTTCTTACATAGGTTTCTCTGATGAAATAAGAAGCTTTGAACTCAAGCGCAACCACAATTGTTCTATCATTCTCAAGGAGAATACACACCTCTCGGAGATTGTTGTCACGGGCGATTTGAACTCACCTTTGCTGACCACACAGACAGGTAAACGTTCGTTTGGACGCAAAGATCTACAGACAGAGTTCTCACTACTCAGTTCGCCCGATGTGGTAAAGACATTACAAAGAGTCTCCGGTGTGGCCGAAGGTGTAGAGATTGCCTCCGGACTTTACGTACATGGTGGCAACAATGATGAGAATCTATTCCTGCTGGATAGCAGCCCACTCTACCATTCAAACCACACATTAGGTATCTTCTCGGCCTTCAATACAAACATAGTAAACAATGTAGACTTCTATAAAAGCGGCTTTCCGGCACGCTACGGTGGCCGACTGTCATCGGTTATCGACGTCCGTACCAACGAAGGAAATATGGAACAAATACACGGAGCTGCCTCTATCGGACTGATAGACGGACGGTTCCAACTCGAAGGACCTATCAAGAAAGGCAAGACTTCATTCAATATTGGCATCCGACGTTCATGGATAGACCTGCTCTCCAAGCCTATCTCTTCGATTATCAGTCATAGTAAAGAATTCAAAAAGACCACTGTCAACTATATCTTCCATGACGTCAATGCGAAGGTTACACATAAGTTTAACGACCGAAGCAAATTGGCATTGAGCCTCTATTCGGGGCGCGATATGCTACGATTAGACAACAATGTGGCTTCAGCCATATTGACCGAATGGGATCGGGAAATCAGTAAATCGAAATTAACATGGGGGAATTTCAACGCCACAGTGGCTTGGCGATACCAATTTTCGCACAAACTTTTCGCCAATTTCATTGGTATTTACTCTTATAACAGGTCGAACTACACCTATAGCGACGATGATAGAATATACTTCTTAGACCATACTACGGCCGATATTTCGCACACAGAGCATGGCTACAAATCTACTATCTACGACTTAGGATACCGTACTGAGTTCGATTACAGACCGAACCCAACCCACCATATACGCTTTGGTAACGACCTTACCTACCATACATTCCATCCCCAAACCTACAGACGACTGGATTACTATGGCTATAACGAGAACGAACTGGATAGCGTTAGAACCACTAGCCACAACCGTTTGCACGCTATGGAACGGAATGCTTACATCGAAGATGAGATGACTTTCAACAACCATCTAAGCCTCAATGCCGGCATACATTTAGACCTTTTCGGTATTGTGGGTAAGAATTACTTCAATATTGATCCTCGTTTAGCTATCAAATATCAGGTAAACAACCATCTCTCCATGAAACTTTCATGGACATCCATGACCCAATTCGTTCACAAACTTTCCAATACCTATCTTGACATGCCGACTGATTACTGGGTGCCGACAACTCGTTCGCTAAGACCAATGCGGTCGTATCAGGTTGCCACAGGAGTATATACGCAGCTTGGACATAACTGGACAGCCTCGCTTGAAGCATACTATAAGTCTTCGCACAATCTAGTACAATATGCTAATTGGATGGGACTGGAACCGCCGGCAGCTAGTTGGGACAAAGACATCATGCAAGGAAAAGGACGCTATTACGGCATCTCGGTCGACCTCGGATATAAGACCAAAGACCTCAAGATAGACGCAGCTTACACGCTTTCATGGAATAAACGCAAATTTAAAGAGTTCTATCCGGGATGGTATTACGACAAATTCGACAACCGACATAAATTCAATATCAGTGGCAGATACCATCTAGCACGCAACATCTATTGCTTTGCAGCTTGGACTTTACACAGTGGTAATCGCGTAAGTATCCCTACACAGTATGCTAATTTGCCGGAAGTGCCCGCAAATATTGACGACGGAATCGTGCAATACTATTTGAATCTGGGCGATAATATAGCTAGCTTTGGCTATATCTACGACCGTCCCCACAACCAATCGTTGCCACTCTACCATCGCTTGGATGTAGGATTCGACTTCCATAAACTTACCAAGAAGAAACACGAACGTATATGGAACGTCAGTCTTTATAATGTATATTGTCACCTAAACCCACTTTACGTACAAATCAAAGTGAACAAAGAAGGTAAGTTTACAGCTCAGGCAAAAGGCTTTATACCCATCATTCCATCAATAAGTTACACTTATAAGTTCTAAAAAATGAGACTAAGAAGATTCATACAACATACTTTCATCCTCTGTATCATATGCTTGTTGGCGTTCAGTACGGTGGCATGTCAAGATGATTTCAATATTGTTTCTACCGATACTAACAACAAATTAGTAGCCTATGTATTCCCTTCTACGGCCGACACCACCTATATACAACTATGGAAGAGCATTCCTGTAGGTACAAAACGGTCTATATCAGCCTCTGAGGTAAGGGAAGCCAACATACAATATAGTGTCAATGGCATGCCACGCAAAGTTTACAAGAAAGAGAATGGTATGTACTATACCACGGGGAAACAGCAAACCGGAGATCTCATCAACTTGAGTGTATCAACCGACAGTCTCCCTAACGTAGAATCGCAAGGTTCCATTCCACAAGCTATTCCGATTATATCCGACAATACTATATACGTCACACGCATCGGAGAAGATAACATCAAGGATACATACTACCAAATACAAGCCCACTTTACCGACCCCGAAGCTACTGCAGACTACTATGCCGTGCGCATTCTAGTAAAGGATATAGCACCCAAAAACGACTCGTATGAGAATCTACAAGATTTAGATTCCGCCTATTTCTGGGCTGACATCAATACCAAAGACGAAATTGTGCTCAACCATATATCCGATATTGACAACAGTTTGGGCTTCAACAACATGTTCTATCGTAACTTCTACATCTTCAACGACCACAATATCAACGGACTAACCCATACCCTACGCCTCAACGTGTTGAGTTATCAAACCGCCATGACAAGCCAAGTACCCATCAGTCGAAGCTTTAAGGTATTCCTCTACAAGCTTTCCCCGGAGTATTATAAATTCCTCAAATCAATCAATGAATTAGCCAATAACAAGCTTGCTCGCTATGGTTTATCGCAGATGAAACCCTCTTTTACCAACATCCGCGGGGGCTTTGGCGTCCTTGGTTGCTACGCTCTGAGCGAGAGCGATTGGATGAAAGTAGAACTAGAATATTGAGAAAAGTTTTTTTATTTGCATTTTGAATGGGGGGAAATAGACTTTCTTACGTCATATGAATGAAATAGTAATTTGATCATGGACAAAAAACAAGAAACTGCCTTTGTGCTGCATTATTATCAAGAAGGAAAGCTCGATACCCGAAAAGCTATCCATAGATTTCGTGCAAGCGTCGGTATAAAGCCGAAACATACAGCCTTACGAATCGTCAGTATGGTAGCATCATTCCTCATTTTGCTCTCTATTGGCAGCTACTTGATGCTGCGTCAGCCCACAACTACATTGGTTGCCCGGACAGAGACCCAAAGTTTTTGGCTGTCAGACAGCACACATGTGACCCTATCACCACACTCGACACTCTCTTACAAAGGCGATAACTGCCGACAAGTAACCATGACTGGCAAGATATACTTTGAAGTAAAGCATGACAATCAGCGCCCTTTTGATGTGGAAAGTAGCCAAGGCCATGTACGAGTATTGGGTACTAAGTTTGAGATAGCCGAAACGACAGCACATACAGAAGTATATGTCAATAGTGGGAAAGTGCTTTTCACTGCACTAGGTCAAGCCGATGGAATCATGCTAACCAAGGGTATGCGCGCCGTCATATCACAAAAAGATGAGCGCCCTGTACGCATTGCTGACGAAGACGAGAACCACGTTAGTTGGGCCACCCATCGCTTCCACTTCGATAACACCCCTATCAATGAGGTGGTGGAAGACCTGAATGCCCACTATGGAACTCATCTTATAGCTCCCAACACCAATAAACGTCTCACAGGAAACTTTGATGCCGGGAAGCTAGATGAGATTATTGAGATTATCAATAAGACACTTGATATAAACCTTTCATTATAATACACACGCGCTTAGTCCTCGGAATGGTAACAGTAGTTTAGCGACATAGTCGACTCAAACCTTCCAGCATCCTGCTCCGAGGACAAGCTATATTTATACGAATATAGCCTTCTCCGGCGACATCACCGTAATGTGTACCGGCATTGACGTACACTTTACGTTCTTTCAGCCACCATTCTTCCAATTCAGCGACAGGCTTTCCCATAGCCGAAACATCTACCCATACCACGTAAGTGCCCTCTTGTCGCATCACTGTCCATTCCGGTTTGTGTTCTACAATGAATGCCCTTAGTGCTTTGTAGTTATCTCTTAAGTAAACATTCAATTCATCAATCCACGGCTCACCCTCCCGATAAGCAGCTTCAAGAGCCACCACTCCAAACGGATTAACATCGCAAACTTCATTGATATTGATAGCTCTGTCGATACGACGACGTACCTCTGCATTCTCACAAATGATATTAGAAATCTGCAAACCTGCAATATTGAAAGCCTTAGAAGGCGCATTCAGCGTTACCACATTCTTTAAGCAAGCCTCCGATACAGTCGCAAACGGAGTATATTGATAGCCCGGCATCACGAATTCACAGTGTATTTCATCACACACCACACGCACCCCATGGCGCAAACAGATATCGTTCATGCGTTCTAATTCCTCTTTCCGCCATACACGTCCACCCGGATTATGAGGATTACAAAGCAAGAATACCGTCGTCTTCTCATCGGCACACTTCGCTTCAAAATCCTCAAAATCTATCTCATAGGTATCATCTCGGCGTACCAATCTATTCTCCAAGACATTACACCCGGCATTTTTGATACACGAGAAGAAGCAATTATATACCGGTGTTTGAACTAAAACATTTTCTCCCGGCATCGTCAATGCCTTGAGAACACAGGCAATTCCGGGTACTACTCCCGATGTATAGAGCATCCAGTCGCGCTCAATCGTAAATCCATGACGACGCGCAAACCACCCCTGCACAGCCTCATAATAGCTTTCGGGCACTAGTGTATAACCGAAAACGCCATGTTCTACACGCTTCATCAATGCTTCCTTGATACAAGGAGCAACTTCAAAATCCATATCGGCCACCCACATTGGGATGACATCAGTGTCTTTCACTAAATCCCATTTAATACAATTGGAATTACGACGGTCTATTAGTTTATCAAAGTCAAACATGTTATTATAAATTTATCGTTTTACTATTTCGCAGTTATTTGGTGCTTTCACGAATTCGTCGTAAGTCACACTGCTAATCTCATCGGCCACAATACGACCGGTACGAGGGTTCTTGATGTTGGTTATCGTACCACGAATATCGGCTTGAATATCCGAGTCTTCAAAGGCACGGTCGCATGCTGCATCAAATGTACAGTTCTCCAACACGAGGTTTTCCACGTAACATAGCGGTTGTTCTCCACTAATATGGCAGTTTACCAAGCGCACATGATTGCTATGCCAAGCCAAGTACTCACCGTCAAGTTCACTATCATAGATGATCACATGGTCACATTCCCAAAACGCATCCTTCGTGGTAATCTTAGCATGATGCACTTCTACATTCTCACAATATTGGAAAACATATTTTGCATCGCTCTCCAATCCATCCACATAGATATTCTTGCTGAACATGAAAGGATAAGTCCCCTCATGCAAAGATACATTTTTTATTGTCAAACCATCAACTTTCCAGAAAGTTTCATCAGCATCATTGATTTTCACATTCTCCAATGTAAGGTTCTTCATCTCACGAAAAAACTTCGGTCCATCAATCACACTATCTTTCATTACCATATCTGTGCTGTACCAAATAGCCGACCGGCTCTCCGGCGCAAAGTAGCAGTTGGTTATCAGACTGCCGTCTACATGCCACCAAGGATATTTGCCATAGAATGCAGAATGGTCACATTCCAAATTTCGACAGCATTTTATACCCGACTCACCGTCCGTTATTTCAATATTTTCCAAACGCACATCGTGTGCTCCAAAGAGAGGGCGCTCGCCCCCAAACTTTTTATCTTTTATTATTTCCATCTTCATCTTGTATCTTTTGCAAAGGTAAAGAGAATATCGTAAACGGCAATTAAACAATTTACAGATTTAACTATCAATATTACTTGACGCCACATCAAGAACATCATATCATCCCTCACACAAGAAATATTCATTGCTTTAAGATGGCACTCATGAAGTTTTTCATACCTTTGCAAACAAATAATAGAAACACTTAATAAGTTATTTGTTTTGTTATGAGATATGGGAAAAGATATTAAGATTATCTGGAAAGAAGTCCAAGCCAAGCTGAATGCAAGAGAAACGATACAAGTAGATTTCGAAAAACTATCGAAATATTTTTCCAAACATCACATACATCTGAAGTCAGCATCGCTCCGTAAGCTCTGGAAATACGTCAAGGGGATAGAGAAACCGTCTCCTGAAGTCCTTGACCGCCTTGCCTTGCTTGCGGGTTTTGACGATTGGAACACCCTACGTACAACATTTAAGGATGAGGAAGAAAACACTAATAACAAATAATTAGTCTATAAAGGCCAATTAGTACGACTACTCTCATCCCCCCAATAACCAAAAAGAGGTTCAGCACCGCAATGGGCTGAACCTCTTTTTTTACTATCCTTATCGGATGGAATGAATTATTCTGCTGTAGCAACAAGAGTTCTCTTCTCCTTGATACGAGCTTTCTTACCGGTAAGTGCACGCAGATAGTACAGTTTAGCACGACGTACTTTACCACGCTTGTTCACTTCGATGCTGTCTATAGCAGGCGACTCAATAGGGAAGATACGCTCTACTCCTATGGTACCAGACATCTTACGAACAGTGAAACGCTTCTTGTCACCATGGCCGGATATTTTGATTACCACACCACGATAGAGCTGAATACGCTCTTTTGTACCCTCGACGATTCTGTAAGCTACAGTGATTGTATCACCGGCTTTGAACGATGGGAACTGCTTACCGGTAGCAAATGCTTCCTCAGCAACCTTTATTAAATCCATTTTGTTGTATTAAAAAAATGTTTGTTGCTCCAACGCAACGTGCGCGACAACTCTTCTGTCACCAGCGGTTACGCCGAAAATCGGTGCAAAGTTACAGCTTTTTCCACGATATGCCAAATGTTATTACATAATTCTTGACGTCATTGGAATATCTCACTGTACTTTTTTGCCAACATTCCTTCCTATGGATTTAATCCCAATTGGGATTCTGTTTCAATACACCTTTGGCCAAATCGATTTCCTTCAGAGGGATTGCCCACAAGTAATCACGGCTTGGATTAAACTTGCGAACTTCTACTTGGAATGGCTTTCCACTATCATCCACGCCCATGACAGGCTTTGTCACTTCTTTCTCAGTAGTCTTATAGCTACGCGTATCGAAGAGATGGATACCTTCAAAGGCCAATTCCAGTCTGCGTTCCAGTCGAATGGCTGTACGCATTTGGTCTTTGTTAAGCCCTGCAGGCAATGCCGGTAGATTAACACTCGGACGCTGACGAACTTCATTCACGGCATCATATACCTGCTGATCGGGTGCTCCGAGACGTTCATTACGAGCCTCTGCAAAGGTAAGCAGCACTTCAGCATAACGTATATAGATAAAGTTGGTCCAGTCATAATTATTGATACCATCATTCTCCGGATTCATATATTTACGCATACAATATCCTGTACGGGTATGACTACCGTCGCCCAATTGCTTAATATCATAGGCTTTACCTGCTATCTGTGCCCCTTTCCAAAGAATAGAGAAAGCCAATCGTGGGTCACGATTTTCAAAAGGCTTAGCCGGATTATAGAGTGGCGACTCCTTGATAGACTTTCCATCGGTACAAGGATAAGCATCTACCATATCTTGAGTGGGCGAAAGAGCTTCCCAACCACCCATCATGATAGGTGCAAAGAACAATCCTATCTTGCTACCTTCCTTAGAATTCTTCGGATTCTCGATATATTCGCGATCGAAGAGTATTTCATCGCAGGTCTCAGCTACCGGTTGAAAAAGGTCACCATAATTATCGTAGAGTTTGAATTGCTTTGAGGCCATCACCTTGGCAGCAGCTTCTTCCGCTACATCATACTTATGGGCATAGAAAGCCACACGCGCTTTTAAGGCATAACAAGCACCGGCGCTGGGTTTACCATGGTCTACAACAGCACGCTTCATAGGCAGATTGGGAGCAGCTTTGTCAAGTAATCCTACGATATAATCATAGGTCTCCTCAGCCGTCTTCCTTGCAGGCATCGTCTCATTGAGTGCCAAAGGATGATCCAAAACAGGCACACCACCCATATATTTTAATAAGGTAGAATAGAAGAATGCCTCCAAGAATTGCACTTCTGCTGTGAGTTGTGCTTTGTCTTTGTCGTTCATCTGGACATCGGTTATCTTCTCTTTGTACACCAAACAGCGACGAATACCTTGATAAGCATCGTTCCATAATTGGAGGAAGTGCGGATTACTCGATGTAGAAGTACCTGCCGAGAGTGCTCCCTGCTCTGCTCCCACATGCACCGGAACAGCATTATCGGTATAGCAATCGGTCATGATGGTGTGGTTCTCAGGCTGTACCAAGTAGAGATAGATACCATTAACATAGCTTTGGGCATCATTGCCGTCTTTCCAAAACGATGCATCTGACTGGCGATCTTTCGGAGTACGCTCTAGAAAACTGTCGTTGCACGATGCAAACAGCAATAAGCCGGCAGCCAACAGTGGAATATATTGTTTGATTTTCATACTGTTCAAAATTTAGAAGTTTATGTTGAGACCGAATGAATAATTGCGTGTCAACGGATAATAGTTACCCGATACCATTTCCGGATCGACACTATCGAAGCCGGAGAGCGTAAAGAGATTGTCAATACTGCAATAGATACGTAGGCGACTGATACCGAACTTAGAGATAAAAGACTTCGGACAGCTGTATCCTACTTGCAAATTTCTCATCTTAAGATAGGATGCATCCTGTACCCAGAAGCTAGAAGTGACACGGTTCTTAGAGTCTTTCATCGACAAGCGAGGCATCGAACCATTGGGATTATCCTTGGTCCAACGATCCAAATACTTATCGGTCACCTTTCCACCATTGTAGAAAGCATAGCGAATCTCGCTCACCGGAAGTCCCTTAACGGCTGCAGAGCCTTGGAATACGGCATTCAAATCGAAGTTACGATATTGTACTGCGAAGTTAAGACCAAAACCAATCTTGGGGAAATACGAACCCAGCACACGGCGGTCGCGACTATCTACAGTCTTATCATCATTCAAATCACGATACTTCAAATCGCCGGGAACAGGTGTACCCATTGTCTGTGCAGGGTGTTTTGTTATCTCGTCAGCACTACGGAAGATACCATCACACTCGTATCCATAGTAAGCCCACAACGGATCGCCTACAGATTGTCCGGGAGTATCGCCCCCCTTGAGGTCGGTTATCTTATTGTGTACGTAGCTGAAGTTGGCATTCAGCGAGTAGTTCCAATCACCAATGTGGTTGTTGTGGCCCAACTGCAATTCAAAACCGGTATTGAGTACGGTTCCGGCATTCTGCATCGGTGCGCCTACACCTGTAATATAGGGAATAGGAAGTTGCAACAATATATCGCGAGTCTCCTTGCGGAAGAAATCGGCCGAGAACGTTAAGCGGTTTCTAAACAGTGTAGCATCAAAACCAACGTTCCACTGTTCGGTCTTTTCCCAAGTAATATTGTTATTAGCCATTGGGCTGGCAATAGAGATACCTGTGTAGAGTTTGTTATTGAAACTATAATCGTAACCGTACACATAAGTATTCTGGAAAGGATAGTTATTAACTACTCCATTCACGTCGATGGTCTCTTGATTACCCAAAAGTCCCCAAGACAGACGCAATTTCAAGTTGTCTACCCAGTCGACTTTGAAGAATTTCTCTTCTGAGATACGCCATCCTACAGAGAAAGAGGGGAATACACCGAAACGTTTATTCTTGGGGAAGCGCGATGTTCCGTCGTCTCTAAGGTTTGCTTCGAATAGATAACGGTTATCATAAGCATAAGTCAGACGACCGAATACAGAGCGAAGTGCATATTCCACTTCGGTACCGGTAGTTGTCTGTCCAGTCACTTCTCCGGCATTAAGCTGGCTAAGTGAGTTAGACAGATTCTTACGCGAAGCTCCTAAAAGACGCGTCTGTTGATAGAGTTGTGAGTAACCCAAAAGCGCACCTATGTCGTGCTTACCAAACGACTTATGGTAGTCCAGATAGGCCTGTAAATTGATTTCGTATGCTTTGGTATCGCTTTCTGCCTGCTTACTTTGCGTCACCTTGATAGGCGTTTCCCGGCCGGCTTCATAGAAACTCATCGAGTTAGTATGTATAGGATTGTCGAGCAGGCTCACCGTAGAAGCTGCCAAGCCTCGCAATTTCAATCCATCGATGATGTCTACTTGTAATCCCAAGCTTCCTTGGAAGTTGGTATTGATTGCCTCATCAGTACCACCAATCCTTGAATAAGCCACAGAATTATGCTCGTTTTTGAACAATGGGTAGTTACCATTGCTGAGTTGGATAGGCGTAGTAGGTGTTTCGCGGAACGCATAATGCATCAAGTTGTCCATACCATCGGCCGGTTGCGTAGACCGACTGCGATACATGGCAAGGTCGGTAGTCAACTTCACACGTTTATTAATCTGTGCATCGATGTTCGTACGCACGTTGAACTTCTTGAAGTTGGTATTTTCTACAAGTCCTTGCTTGTCATAATAGTTCAGTGCTAACGAGTAAGTCACTTTCTCACCACCACCTTTGATACTCACATGGTGATTGTGGAAGAAACCGCTACGCGAGAGTAAAGCATCCAACCAGTCCGAGTTGGGATGCGTATCGGGTGAAGTTCCATCTCTAAATTTCTGCAAATCTTCGTTAGAGAAAGGTGCTGGCACGCCATCGTTCGTATATGCCTCATTCATAAGAGTGGCATAATTGTAAGAGTCTAGATACTTGGGCATGCGCGTAGCTTGCTGCCATCCCACGTAACCGTCGTAACTTACGTTCGTACGACCTTTGCTTCCGCGCTTCGTCGTGATAAGTACTACACCATTAGCAGCACGAACACCGTAGATAGCCGAGGCTGCAGCGTCTTTCAATACCGATATATTCTCAATATCATTGGGGTTGACACTGCTCATACTACTTTCTACTCCGTCGACGATTACCATCGCACTGGCATCGCCCATAGTGCCCAATCCGCGCACACGCATGATTCCTTGGTCGGCCCCCGGCATGCTGCTATTCTGTATGACCGTCACACCGGGCATCAAACCTGTCAACATATTGGTGACATCACTACCCACACGATTGGCCAATTTATCTGAACTGATAGACGCAACAGAACCGGTCAGGTTTACCTTTTTCTGTGTTCCGTAACCTACTACCACCACTTCGTCCAAAGCCTTGTTGTCCTCTTCCAACACAATATTGTATTGGTTAGTATCTCCCTTCACACGAACAACAGCCGGTTTGAAACCGATACACGACACATGGAGTTCGCTTCCGGGTGACACATTAATGGTAAAGTGCCCATCAACATCTGTCACAGCTCCCGCTTTTCGCCCGGCCGAGGTAACCACGGCACCGATAATAGGTTCGCCTTTGTGGTCTTTCACAACCCCAACTACACGTTGCGAGTTCTGTTGTTGTACACTGGCTGCAGGTGAAACATCTGTTACAGCATAGACATGAGCAGGTGTTGCTGAGACTCCGATAGCAAGTACAATGCCTCCAAACAGGCCGATCTTGGATCTTTTTGTCTTTTTCATGTTAATACAGTTTTGTTAATATATAAGTATAGGTTGATTCCTAACAGTTAATAACATCCTTATTCACTACTATATGCATTTCAAAAGGGAAGAAACAACCATGTATCCGACATATTCCCCATGACATGTTATAGTCATAGCTGGCTAGAAATAAGTCATCGTTTTTGTTTATCGGCATAGATTATTTGGCTTTCCGTCCTCATAGCACAAATAGTTATATCTGATGCAAATATACTGTTTTTTTACTTACGTTATTCAAAATAACACAGAAAATTTAAACAATAAATCCGCATTTTAGCCCATTCCCCATCTCGAAACAAAGACTGATAATCACAAAATCCTCACTATTCACCATTACTAACTCCCCACTTCTCACTCTTAACTCCTCACTCTGAATCTGCTGCACGGGCTTGGCAACAATGCTGTCTCGCCTTTGCAACATTGCTGAAAAGTTGAGGCAGCATCGCTGCCAAGCCCGTGCAGCAGATTAAGTTTGCAAGTTTATGACTTAATAAGTTTGTAAGTTGAAGGAGAAAGAGACTAGTTTAAAGAAAGACATAAACTATTTCCAAGTACAAACAGACTTTATAAGTCGTGATATAAGAGCTTTTCTGTCTGAAGGACAACCCATGAATTACCGTATGCCTTTAGGCTTACGGTAAAAGAAGCCGAACATGACCGAGCCTGAAAGGCTCCCCCTCTTTGCCCAATCTCTATATAAAGTGTTGGTGAGAAGGGAAGTCTTACTAGATTCGGAAAATGAAATAAAGATGAGAAATCATTATTATCGTATTTTATTCCTATCTTTGTGCACGTCAAATGGGAAGGCGATTCGGGAATTTATTTCCCGTTTTTTATTTCCACTGGCTTATATATCGCGATTTTTATGTAAATTTGTAATAAGAAGTTACGAAAAGAGTGTAATTTATTGGAAATGAGCGTAGGTTAATCGCTCTTGATAGTAATAGGTTACGATTTAGTTAGTTATCTACTGCATTATCCTTCTGCGCGTTGCGTAACCTTCAAAGAACTCTTCGTATGCAAAAGTAGCTATTTAATTCGAGATTTTGATATAAACTCCCGTTTTTTTATTTCCTCATTCATAAGATTTTTCCGTAAAAGCGGTTTTGTTAGTCGGAACACCATTGCCCAAAACGAGTTTTGAACAAACGTGTGCCGACTACCGCATAGCCGGAGAAAAGGGCATTGTCTCACGCCTAAACGATGTTTAGACAGATGAAGCAGTGCCCCTTTCTTTTGCGCCTATGCCAAGAGGTGCTTTTACGGGTTTTCAGATGATTTTTCTTTTTTCGCTGTCCCTTTTGCCGGAAGCGGAAAGTGAATGCAGAGTGTGTCAGCCTGCCCCATGAATGAAGCAGACGGACACACACAGCCGGGCAAACCGGGAATAATGATTGTTGTCGCCCGGCTGGACAAGTTCCGTCGGATCGGAAACAATCATACTTCCTTTGGTGGGGTTTGCCCATTTCACGCTCCGGTGATGTCTTTTCCCTTTTGGTGATTCCTTTTTTACGGATTTTCTCCTGAAGTTTTTTCTACCCAATCTGCCTCTGTTTTCGTTTACCTCCATTTTGCGCCTTTCAGTGAGCCGCATCAGTCAGTCATTTTCGTTCTGGGCGCAAAGGTAATTCCGGGATTGGACGGGAAAGCAAGGTCAAGCCTCCTGTTTTCGGTAAAAATCTCCAGCCCTGCGGGTAGTATTTTGACCGAAAAACCTTGCATTCCCTAATCCCTACCTTTTCAAGCACCCGAAACGAAAACGACCGATGCGACAGAAAGACGCATAAAAAAAATGTCGGATAAACGAGAGGCAGATAAGATAGTTTGAAACTCAACTCCCTCAGCTCTTGAATCCGCATAAAAAAACAAAAAATCAAAAAACAACGGATATGAGAACAGCGATAGCAACAAAATTCGTGGCATGGGAAGTACCAAATTTGGAGAACCTGCAAGACTGCAAGGTGTACGGACTTCGTAGCAAACTCAACAACGGAGAAAAATTGAGCCGAGAGGAAAAGGACTGGCTTACACGCAACGTGAACAGCAATTCCTATTTCAATAGCGCAGTACCCCTGCAAGGTTGGAAGTTTGACTTCTCCGACATTCTCCGAACCTACATCGTGAAGCAGTACGGACATTGGGCGGAATACAAGGCTACCGACAAGACCGCACTCCGCAGTTTCCTTTACGGCAGGATTGACAGCATCGTGGAACTTAACAAGTAAATACGGCTATGACAGCAACGGCAAATTTCAGACAAGTGGCGCAATACATCGGGTTGGCGATATGCGGCTTGATGATGCGCACCGCCTTCAGGGTGTTCGGCATCCTTTGGGGCATCATCAGAGAGATTGTAAACGAAGTGTTCCGAGTGGCGATAGGTGTAATCGTGGCTATCCTTTCCACCATAGCCTTCTTCGGCTTCATTCTTTGGTTATTCACCCTTTAACCCTTACCGATATGGCAAAGAGAAACAGCAGGACGGTAGCGCAGCAGTGCAGATATTACGAGGTGGACAACATCTTCGTGTATATGGTGGAAACGTACATCAACGGCAACATATCCGTGTTCCGTGAACTCTACCACGAACTGAACAAGGACGCACGGAGGGACTTCATGGACTTCCTTCTCAGCGAGGTAGAGCCGACCTATTGGAGAGAGATACTGAAACAGACAATCTAAAAACGACAGCGATATGAAAGGAACAGACCATTTCAAGAGAACGATACAGATGTATCTGGAACAGCGTGCGGAAGAGGATGCGCTCTTTGCGAAGAACTACCGCAACCCTGTCAAGAACATAGACGAGTGCGTGACCTATATTCTGAACTACGTGAAGAAAAGCGGTTGCAACGGCTTCACGGACGGAGAGATATTCGGGCAAGCCGTACACTACTATGACGAGAACGAGATAGAGGTAGGCAAGCCGATGAACTGCCAAGTGGTAGTGAACCACGTTGTGGAACTCACGGCAGAGGAAAAGGCGGAGGCACGTCAGAACGCTGTCCGCAGATACCAAGAGGAAGAACTCCGCAAGTTGCAGAACCGTCACAGACCGTCAGCGAGAAAAGAAACTCAATCACAACCCTCATTATTTGATTTAGGCTTATGAAACCGAGAACACGCATACAGCAGGAAGTCGCACGTTTGAGCAAGCGACTACCGGGATTGACCGAAGAACAAAGGGCATACGCTTTCCGCCATTGCTTCAAGCATTACGCAGTCAAGAGGGCAAACGGCACGAACATCTGCACCGAGTGCGGACATTCGTGGAAAAGCGACCACGACCTTGCAGACACCGTTTGCGGATGCACCTGTCCCCGTTGCGGTATGGAGTTGGAAGCGTTGCGCACCCGAAAGAGCGTTTTCAGAGATATGGAGTATTTTTCCATTGTCACCACCTGCAAGCAGTACCAAGTAATACGCTTCTTCTCCGTCAAGTCCCGATACAAGGCAGGAAAGCCAGCAGAGTATTCCATCTTTGAAGTGGTGCAGAGGTGGATTGCTCCCGATGGCAGGACAACGACCGTTGCCCGACTGCGTGGTATGTCATTTATCTACTATGACCAATGGTCGGAATACAGCGACATGGAGGTGCGCAAGAACCAAGAAATTCGGGCATACGACATCACTCCAAGATGCACCTACCCCCGACAGCGTTTCATACCCGAAGTGAAGCGAAACGGCTTCAAGGGCGAATATCACAACATTCTGCCTTACGACCTTTTCAAAGGCATTCTTTCAGACAGCCGTGCGGAAACGCTGTTGAAGG
This sequence comes from Prevotella sp. S7 MS 2, assembly GCF_000762865.1. Lineage (NCBI taxonomy): Bacteria > Pseudomonadati > Bacteroidota > Bacteroidia > Bacteroidales > Prevotellaceae > Prevotella > Prevotella sp. S7 MS 2. Next base: position 56,672 of record NZ_JRPT01000004.1, read on the forward strand.
CTGGGCAATATCAGATGTTGCGCTACTACCTGCACCACTCTTTCAATATCGGGGAGTATTGGGCGTCAATCAAGATATGTATCCGCAACGGCTACACCATCGCTGACGGCTCTATGTGGCGTGACACGATAGACCTCCTGCGACACTTCGGCAAGGACACGAACAGCCCGAAGTACGTATGCCCCCAAGACCTCAAAGCCGAACACGACAGGTTGGTGGCAAGACGCAACCGCCAAAGGGAACGTGAACTGACTGAACAGCAACGGCAGAAAGCGGTTGAGGACGAAAAGCAATATCTGAAAGCCAAAGGCATATTCTTCGGACTTGTCTTTTCCGACAGCCTTATCTGCGTCAAGGTCATAGAGAGCGTGGAGGAAATGGTTGAGGAAGGACGGATGATGCACCATTGCGTGGGTGGCTACCACAATCGGGAAAACTCCCTTATCCTTTCAGCGACCATTGACGGCAGACGCATAGAAACGGTGGAAGTGTCCTTGAAAACCTTTGAGGTGGTGCAGTGTCGTGGCTTATGCAACGAGAACACCGAATACCACGAGCGCATCATAGACCTTGTGAACAAGAACGCCAATCTTATCCGTGAGCGGATGAAAGCGGCATAGCATCAACCCTAAAACAACATTGATATGGAAGTAAGAATTGAAAGTATGATTTGCGTGTGGGACGATAAAATCCCCACCTTGTTCCTTGAATTTGTAAACCTCCTCACTCTCACAACGAGTGAGGGGGAATTGAGAAAGAGCGTAAAGGCGTTTGCCGAGAAGCACGAACTTGACAAGTTTTTCTTTTACGGCTTCGGCTCACACCATTTCTATCTGCATCAACGCTACACGAGCAATCCCGAAATGGTGATGAAGAACAGAGTTCTGTCAGTACATTTTTAACCATCTAAAAAGCAACATTATGGCAACACGAATGACCATCAACGGAGTAAGCACCTGCACGGAAGCAGGTACGGAGAAATACGAGCGTTTCCAATCGGGTATCGGCAGACGCAGGCGGACACTTGTGCAGTATGACTACCGTCACACTGACGGAGAATTGTTCGCTTGTGTCAAACCCACATTGGACGAGTGCCGAACCGCAAGGAACAAGTGGCTGAACGCAAAGCAGGGAAAGGAGGACAACCGATGAACACGACCTATCAGACGCTGATAGTCAAGTTCAGCGAACCTATCACGGCATTGGACGGTATCTTTGACGATGCCGAAGCGTGGGGAACGAACACCCTCAAAGGGTGGATAGATGATTACGAAAGCACACGTTTCACCGCCACCGACAGCCATACGGCAGTCATCACAAGCGAGTACAACATGGAATGTGTGAAAGAGTGGCTGCAACGGCAGACACCCATTGCCGAGATGCGAGAATTTTGAACAAGTTGGCGGTGTCCGCACCGCCAACACTTAAAACCTTAAAAACAAAGGATATGATAGCAAAGACGATATTACAGCAGATAGGCGGAAAACGCTTTACCGCCATGACGGGCAGCAGGGATTTCATTGATATGGGCAACGGCTTACGGATGAGCCTTGCAAGGAACAAGACAAGCGCAAACCGCCTTGACATCATCTATGATGCAGGGGCAGACCTCTACAATATGCGCTTCTACCGCAAGACATTCAGCAAAAAGACGTTCGAGTGCAAGGAAAAGGACATTGCCGTACACGAGGGAGTTTATTTTGATATGCTGGAAGAAATGTTCACGATGGTGACAGGACTTTACACACGCTTTTGAGTGGCGGGGCGGCGAAAGCCGCCCTACTTTCTTTCAGTGAGCATGATGGCGGACAAAGAAAGTAGCAAAGAAACCTTTGTCCAATCTGCGATACCATTCACAAAAAACAAGTTTTAATCATGGAAACAATCAGACAGAACGGAAAAATCATCTTGCACGGCAACGACGGCATCAGCATAAAGATGATTTTCAGAAACCTTACGGGAAAGAATTTTCAAGGAAAGGAGTATGCGGACTATATCCGTCACATCGCAATCGGGAGCATGGGATTTACACCCGGCAGCATCGAACTTTGCAGGGATGGTGACGTGATAGACACGGGTATAATCCCAAATGTATGAAAAACGGAAAATCCGATGAAGTTGGCTGCTTCATCGGATTTTTTAATTTAACTATATATCCCAATCAGGTTTTACAATTTTGGGATAACGTTGTTGTCTAACGGTTTTCAACTTTTCCATATAAAATAAATAAATCTCCTTATATGAACCAAAACCGGACTGTTGCATATCCTCTTCGATGGATAAACCACCAAAAACCAATAACCATAATCTTAATGCAACACCTAAGTAGCCCCAAAGTGGATCCATTTCATGTAATTCCAGTTTAGTAACTAAATTTTCTATTCGGACATCCATATCTGGATGAGTTCCACTACCAGAAATAGAATCTTCGCCCATCAATAAAAGGGCTGCTAATACAGTTGCGACACCTGCCTTATATGTATTTCCCCATGCAGAGTCATATTCAGTCTGAATAAAACTGATTGCCGTATCATCTGCGGCAATTTCATCATCTATAGTATGGGAAAACGTCTGTTGTATTTGTGTATGACCTAAATAATTATGTGAAAATTCGTGGGCATATATAAATGCTATCGAAGCACAATATACACAATTTGTGTGACTTATAATATTTTCAAATTGCTGAGGATTACAGATGTTGGGCGTTACCCAATAGGCATCCCTATTGAAGTTATGCAGTAATTGCCGTCCTCTAAAAAAGCAATCATTAGCATACTCTACATCAACCATATTGGGTTTATAACCATATTTGTTTATGCCAACAGCGTCCATTATTGGAATATGTATTACATTCTCAAAATAGGCATTAAGATAAATACATACAGACCATAAATACTGACAAAAGTTTTCGTTGATATAGATATGATTTAATCCATTGCTATCTTTTTTTATTTCCGCAACATCGCTAATAGCTTTTCCTTCCCTTATGAATGTAAATCGACGAGAAAAGTTATTGATATTACAATCGTCTTTTATCGCATCTAACAGTTCAAAAACTTCTTCGATACATTGAATAGCATCATCAGATAGCTGTTCAACAGGCAAATAGTATATTTCTTTTGCTTCTTTCATTTTACAAATCTTATTCGCAAAGGTAGTATGTTAATTTGTATTAGACGCTAAAAATCCTTGCGATATTGTTTACCGCAAGGATTTTTAGTCATATCACGGGATATACAGCAGTGCAAACTCCGCCTTTCTCCGTTTGAGCAACATGGCGTGGCGTTTCCCTTTGTAGTTGCAGAAGGCTATATACTCACGGTAGATGTTCCTGTCGCCAGTTTCCAGCTTCTTGATTAAGGTGCTTTTGGGGATTGTCTTGCTGCCTAAGAGCTTCGCCGGTCCCACATTGTAAGCTAACGTGCCAAGCAAAGTCGAATCAACTCCGAATTTACGGAACATGGCGACAAATTTGCGCAGGTCTTTCCTCAAAAGTTCATCCGCCTGCCGTTTCGTCATGGTTCGTGCCGAATACCTTTCGCCCGGCAAAATTTTGTGCCCCCAACCCACGTATGGGTGGTGTTTCTCCGAGTGCCAGCCTTCAAAATATTTCGTGCAGCGCACCGCCCTCTCGAAAAGTGGCAGACGGTAGATTGCCGCCTGCCCGTCCGCTCCCTCTTGGCGGCTGATCTGTGCGGACACAGAACAGACCGCCAGAAGCGAACAGAGCATTATCATGAATACACGCATCATCTTCATACACGTTTGAAACCTCCGATGGGAATGGCGGTAAAGCCGTCATCTTTCACGTTCCGGTTGTTGAAGTCAAATTCTAATTCGTAGGAATTTTTGAAATTGTCCTCCACCACCACGATGAAATTATGAGCCTCGTCGCCCTCCGCCGTGTAGTACAGGCGGAACTTCCCGTTCTCCAGCAGGTAGCGGTCGTTGGGCAGGAAGGTGATGCCGTTATCCATTTTCAACTTTCCTTCTCCCTCAAACTGAAAATAGCGGATGGTGTAAAGCGTGTTAGCGAAGTCGCCCTCTTTTTTCAGCTCACAGCGGATTTCCACCGTCTGCCCCTTCGTCACCTTGTTCGGCACGGGCATGACCTCCACCGTGAAGGGATAGGACTGCTGGATGTCCATGTCGTCGTCGCACGATACGAGGGTGAATGACACGGCGGCTATCAGGCATAACGCCACCGCCTTGAAGATGTTTGTTCTCTTGTTTCTGTTGTTCAGTATGTTCATTTTTCTTCGATTTTTAGATGGTTGTTTTTCTGTTTTTCGTTGTCTGTTGCAGGTACTCGTTCAAGTCCTTGCAACCGTCATAGAGGGAGGAACGGTCGGCGACACGCGCCCCATACCGTTTGGCAAGAGCGTCAAGCGTCCGCCGTCCGGCTTCGTCACAGTCGAGGAAGCATCCGATGCGCCCGTAGCCGTCCAGCAATCCCGCCGCCTTCTCCACGTTGGCGACGGAGTTCAGCACAAGGCAGTCAGCGTTACCGGTTACACCAAGCGTCACGGCGGAGAGAAAGTCCATGAAGCCCTCGAACACGAGGCACTCGTCAGCCAAGATGTCATTCGCCTTTACCAGTGATACAGACTTCGGAGGTATGCACCCCTTGAAAAATCGGCTTCTGACTTCATAACCTCCTGCCATGTTCGGGAAACCGACGGCAAAATACCGTTTCCCACGAACGCCGTAGTTCAGACGATAACAGTGGCGGGATGCGATAGCGTAAGGAATGCCCCGTTCTGACAGATACTCCGTCAGCGGTGAGCGGAGCAGCGGAGCGACCTCCACATCCTCAAAGACAGGCTCGACAGGCTTCGGGAGATAGGTCGGCTTTTCCCATCCGGCAACCGTCATATTGGCGGCTTCCGCTATGAACTTCGCCTGCGTCCTAAAGTCACCGCTTTGCAGAAACTCCCCGGCAAGCGTGAAGATGTCGCCGCCCTTGCCCAAACCGAAGTCGTACCAGAGCTGTTTCGCCACGTTCACACGGAAAGAGGGTGTGCGCTCGCCTCTGTACGGGGCGATATACCACAGCTCGTTACCGCTCTTTCTGACAGGCTCATGCCCCAGTCGTGCGAGAAAATCCGCAAGCGGTATCCGTCTGACTGCATCTATTTCCGCCCGTTCCATACCCGTGTCAGTTGATGATGAACTTGATGCCGACCCCGAACTGCGTGTGAAACTTCCGTGTGTCGCCACCCCAAAGGCAACGCTCACGCAGGTTGGCAAGCAGGGCGATACGGTCTGCCACGTAACACTCCACATCGAGCGTCAGCGCACCGCCGTAGATGAAGGCATCCCGGTCGTGCAGCGTGGAGCCGTCATACAGCACCTTCTTTCCCCAATTCACCGACTCATATCCGGCGAGAGCCGAAGCCCCGGCATAGACGAACACGATTTTTCGGGCGTCCGACAGTATCTTGAAGTAATAGCCGCCCTCCGCCGTGAACTGCGCCACTGGTATCTTGGTGTCCTTGTAGGGGTTGTTCTTCAGGAGGTATTCGCCACCGAACACCCACTTGTTCCCCCTCTTCGTGTAAGTGGAGAGTGCCGCACCAAAACTGTACCCGCCGTCCTTGCCACCGGGATTGAAGCCGTCCGCCATATTCGCCCTCACCTCGATGCCCTGCATCTTAGGCAGGCATCGCTGGGCGTGCGCCTGCCCTGTAAAAAGGGCAAGCGACGCGATGATTATTGCGATGTACTTTCTCATGGTCAGCGCACTTGAAGTTCGTTGATGGTATTGGCGCGTACCAAATCCTCGTTCTCAATCACGAAGGACTGGTGACGGCCGCCGTTCTTCTCGTTCAGCTCCACCACGAGGCACTTGTCGTCGGGGATGGTGAACTTCGCCATCGTGAAGACCGTGCGCTCACTCTTTTTGCCCGGCACGAGGGTGGCGTAGTTCTGCGCACGGAGCGGCAGGATGATCTGCTCCTGCACGGCGGTACGCTTCGCCACCTTCTTGTCCACGATTTTCCAAGTGATGTAGTCCACATCGAAAGGCACGTTGCTCTGGTTCTTTATCTCCGTGTGGAAATAAAGCAAGCCGTTGTGCGTGTAGATGCCTTTCAGAAGATATTGGATGCCGAAACGCTTGCAGCCGATATGCTTCACCTCGCGCTTGTTCTGCTTGTAAATTGACTTCATGATAAGGCGCACCAGCATCGGGCTTTCGCTGCCCAGCTCTTTCAGATAGATTTCCTGCGCGTTGTTCGGGCGGTTCACCGTGCTGCCGTCATGGATGAAGTCGCACATTTCCACGTTGAGCAACAGAGGTTCGGCGGCGTACTTCACGTTGAAGGTGTAGAAACTGCCGTCCTCCGTGATGACGGACATATTCGTTTCGTTGGGAAAATTTCTCACGGTAGCCTTCACGCGGATGACGTTCTCCGCTCCGTCGGCTTTCCCGGCAATCAAGTCGGGCGAGCCTAAATCCACATAGCGCACCTCCGCCGGAAAAATGACGTGGACGGTCTTGTCGTAGGTCACTTCCAGACCGTGCGGCGGTATCATGCGGTCGAAGGTCAGCTTGCGTGACAGCCCGTGATACAGGTCGCCGTCCGCCGCCTTCTGCGGATAGACCTCCTTCGTCAAGGTCGGTTGTTCACTCCCGTTGGTCGTTTCAACGGTTACATTCTCCTGCGCGTTGGCAGTTGCGATGCCCATAGCGAGGGCAAACATGATGATTACTTTTCTCATTACTTTTGGATTTTAGTGGTAAATGTTTTTTCTGATTTTAATCTTTTTCTTGGTAAAGCATGACCCTGTACCCGGCTTTCAGATGCACTTTGACGGTGCGCATCTTCTTGGCGATGTACTGGCTCGTGCCTTGTATCAGCCCCTTGCCCAAGTCGGAGGCGAGCTGCGCCCCGGCATTGGTGGAGATGTTGATGCTGCTCCCCAACGAGCCGCCCATGTTGGCGGCGACCTCCCTGACGGCGTTCATCTCCATCGAGTTCGGGATGAAGATGCCGGGCTGTCCGTCCGTGTCATATACCGCAAGCTCCACGGGGATAATCGTGCCGTCGTATTCCAGCGAGGTGATCCCGATGTCGAGCCGCTCACCCTGTATCTTGCCCGTGCCGACCACCACAGCATTGCGAGGGATTGTCCTGCCTGCCACCGCCATAGGCTCCAGCAGGCGGAGCCTTACCGTTTGCCCGTCCGTCACGCTCTGCGCACCATGCACACACGCCGGGATGGTGTTCCTGTCCGATACCTCCGCCGTGCCGACAGCCGTGTTGAAACCCCGGTTGCGTTCCTGTGAGAAGGCGGCGACAAACTCCGCGTTGCTCATGGGCTGTGCAAGCGAGGAAACAACTTGGCGGGTCACCTGCCTTACGGGTGTCGCCGTGTTCTTCTTTCCTTTCTGCACAGTGGGCGGCTCTGCCGCCTGCTCTGGCTTCCCACCGTTCTGACCGCCCATGTACTTTGCCGCCAGCTCGTAGGATTTCTCCATAAGAGCCACTTGGTCATCCACGGCGGAAGCCTTGCCCTTCTCGCTTTCCAGTTCCGACTCCAGCGATGCGATGCGCTCCAACAGCTCGTCCATCTCGGCATTGTCATTCTTCGGCTGTTCGTAGAAGTTTCCGAGAGTGGCGTTCAGGTCACGGTAGGCGGCAGCGGAGGATTGGATGGTCTGCGGCGTAGCGGGCTGTGCCTTTTCCACCTTGCCGCCCGGATTGGCGAGGTCGAAGTCCGTCCCGTCCTCCGTTCCCGCTATCTCGCGGTCGAACATGTCGCCCAACTGCCCGATGGCACGGTTGCGGTTTTCTAACCGCTCTTCCATCTCCCCATGCTCGTAGGCTTTCAGCTTGTCGCCGATAATCTGCTTGTTCGCCTTGTCCGCGTCGGGCATCTCGGTGTTGTAGCCGTCTGTTCCCGGCGGCTGTTCCTTGCCGGAGGACGGAGCGAATATCAGCCACATCGCCCCGATGAACACCAGCACCATAGCGGGCAGCACAATCATCTTCTGCCGTTTCAGCCGCTGCGCCTCGGTCAGCGGTTCGCGCTCCTTTTTCGGCTTTCCCGTGTCGGGAGCGGCTTTGTTCTCTTTCGTCGGTTCATTCTTTGGTTCATTCTTCTTCTGTTCCATATAAATAAGGTGTTAAGTGATTGTCTGTTTCCGCCGGGGTCGGCAGTTCCACCCGTCCGGCGTGTCCCGTTTCCATGCGTGAGCCGTCATTCCTGCCGATGTCATAGACGGCTTTGCCGAAAGTGTAGAGGGCAAGCACCGCGAAGGCGGCGAGCATCCCCAGCACGATGCGGCGGCGTGTTTCCGGCGGCAAGCCGTCCAAGTAGCCTTTGAGCCTTGCCACCAGCCGTTTCCGTTTGTCGTGGAGCTTCCAGTACACGCCCCACATTGTTTTTCTGATACTTTTTACTTTCCGTTTCATAATCCGTTACCGTTTGATTGTCTGTAAATCCTTGTTCTCGATGATGGTGAACCCCTCGATGATGAAGCCGCCCGGATTGTCGTCCGACCGTGATGCGTTCAGCAGGCGGCAGGTGGTCACGAGGCTGCGCTCGGTGACGTTGCTCTGCCGGATGATTTTCTGCGTGGCGTAGGTCACGGCGCGGTAGGGATAGGCGTTGAAGTCGCACACCACGCTGTCCACCTTCAGCACTTGGTTGATGTTCCCGGCGATGATGCGGTTGTAGTACCCTTTCTCGGCGAAGTCCGAATAATAGTGGTACACGCTCTTGTCCGCCAGCAGCAGGGCACGTTTCACGTTGTGTTCAATCGCGCTCTTTTCGGGCGACAGCGTGAAGAACAGTTCGTGGAAGCGGCGCACATGCTCCCGTGCCTCCGCCGGGCGGTTCTGCGACAGGTCCTGCGACAAGGCGAGCATCAGGCTCTTGCCGTTGTCCAGCACATAGATTTTCTCCCGTTGCTTCTCAGCGAAACGGTAGGAACTCCACACGCTCCACACCGTCACCACGGCGCACAGCGAGAGGAAGACGATACCGAACAGGCGTATCTGCCTGAAGGACGATTCGATGTTTCTGAGTGACTTGAATTCCATTTTTCTTTTTCCGTTTTATGATTTCACATTGGTTATTTCAGCAGCTTGCCGATGCGTCCGACGGCGTTCCCTGCGGTCGCTCCTGCAACTCCGCCCGCCATTCCTCCGGCTCGTCCCGCCATCTGGTTCATGTTGCGGTTGTAGCTGCCCATGCCTCCGGCTTGGATAATCCAGCCCGCCACGGTGGGGATGGTGAAGTAGCCGATGATGCCGATGCAGAGGAACACGATATACACCCCGTCGCTCGAATCCAGCGAGAAGTTCGGGTCAGCCTGCATACGCTCGATGTCGCTTTGCAACATCAGCACCTGTATCTTCGCCAGTATGGTGCTGAACATGTCCGACACCGGCAGCCACAGATAGACCTGTATGTAGCGGCATATCCACTGCGTGAGCGTGCTTTGGAAGCCGTCCCACACCGATATGGCAAAGGCTATCGGACCGAGTATCGCCAGCACCACGAGGAAGAAGGTGCGGACGGTGTCTATCACGAGGGCGGCGGCTTGGAACAGCAGTTCCAGTATTTCGCGGAAGAAGTCGCGGATGCCCTTCTTCATGTTGTACATCCCCCGGTCGATATACATCCTCGCCATCGTCACCATGTCGGAGGGCGCCCAGCCGAGTTCCTCCAGCTGCTTGTCAAACTCCTCGTTGGACACGAGGTAGGCGGTTTCGGGGTTGCGCATCATCGCCTCGTATTCCAATTTGTCCTTCTGCTGGCGGTAGGTGTTCATGTCGAGCGTTTCCGCCTCCAGCATCTTCGCCGTGCCTTGCACGACGGGCGAAAGAATGCTGTTTATCGTACCCAGCACCACCGTGGGGAAGAACATGATGCAAAGACCGATGGCGAAGGGGCGGAGCATCGGGAACACGTCTATCGGTTCGGCTCTCGCCAGCGACTGCCATACCCGGTAGGCGACGTAGAACAACGCGCCCAGCCCGGCGATGCCTTTCGCCACGCCCGCCATGTCCTCGCACAGCGGCATCATCTGCTCGTAGAGCGAGCGTAATATCTGGTGAAGGTTGTCAAACTCCATAGGCTACCAGTATCTTTCGTTCATGTTCCCGTACAGCCCCATGATGCGATCGAGGTCGTTCTTCTTTTTAGCGCGGAGATAGGACACCGATATGTTCTTGTTGGTGTAGTAGCTCACGAGGTTGCGGTAACGCTTCATCTTGGAATGGCAGCGTTCCACCACGTCCATGCGCTCCTTGTCGGTCATGGAGAGCGTGGTGATGTTCACCACGTTTTTCAGTTCGGTCAGTACATCGTTGCTCTCTTCCAGAAGCTTCGTGTAGCCGAAGGCGATGGATCCCAGTTCCTCCACGGTGAAGTTGTCGTCACGCATCATCCGTTGGAAGTTGGTCACATAGATGTCGGTGATGTCGCCCACCATCAGAATGGTCTGCTGCACCTTGCGGGCATCCCGGACAAGGTTGTTCACTGATTTCAGCGCGTCGTAATACTTCTTCCCCTGCTCGTAGATTTTCACGGTTTCCTGAAAATTCTTCACCATGTTCTGGGCGGTGGTCGAGGTATGCACCACGTTCTTGGAGGTGTTCACGATGCTCTGCGCTATGTTGGACGGGTCTATCACCGCCCACTGTGCGCTTGCCCTGCCCGCGAGAAGCAGGCACAGGCAGACAATCATTGTTACTCTTGTTCTCATGTTACTTTGGATTTTAGCGGTTGTTATTCTTCTGTCGGGTTCTCCGGCTGCGGCTTCACCCGCACATAGTCGCCGTTTGGTGAGAAGGTCAGTACGTCCGTGGCCTCGTTGTAGGACACGTCGATGCGGAAGCCGGTGTTCATGAACAGGTTGCCGTTCTCCTCCTGCAAGAGATAGGTTTCCGGTTTCAGCTTGCGGCGCAGACCGCTACGGCGGAACACCGTCACCTTGTAGGCTTCGCCCTCCTTGTAGATAAGCACGTCCGGTTTCCCCTCCACGCTCTCCCAGTTCCCGCACAACATATCGCGGCGGTTGTCGGCCACGTCGCAGGATTGCAGCATCATGACCGCCAATCCAATCAGGCACTTGCTGACTTGCAGCATTTTCACTTTTGATAAACTCATACGCATTTTTCTTTTTTCGTTGATGATTAAATTCTGTTTTAATTGTCGGTTGTTTCCTTGTTTCTCCGCCTTTCGGCAAGTTGCCGGATGGCGGCTTCGATGTCGCCGCCCAGCTTCTCCGCCAGACGGTAAACCTCCACTTTCTCCGTTTCCTCGGTGGTGTATGCCAGATACTCTTCGGCACTGACCTCCGTGGCATATACCGCCGACTGTGTGCCGCCCAAGCCTATCCACACCTCCTTGTAGAGCCGTGAAGGGTTGTTCGCCATGTTGATGGAGAGTATCTGCCCCTTCTCCTTTTCCGTCAGTCCGAGCAACGCCTGTATCTGGTCAAACTTGTTCATGTACTTGCGCTGGTCGAGAAGTATCTTGCAGTCGGAGTTATTGATGATGCTCTCCTTGACCACGGGAGAGGAAATGATGTCGTCCACCTCCTGCGTCACCACGATTGCCTCACCGTAATATTTTCTGACCGTCTTGTACATATAGCGCAGATATTCAGCCATGTTCGCCGAAGAGAGAGCCTTCCAAGCCTCTTCCACTATCAGTTGTTTTCTCACACCTTTGAGCCGTCGCATCTTGTTGATGAAAGCCTCCATGATGATGATGGTCACGACCGGGAACAGTTCGCGGTTTTCCTTAATCGAGTCAATTTCGAAGACGATGAACCGCTTGTTCAGCAGGTCGATGTTCTCCGTGGAGTTGAGCAGGAAGTCGTAACGCCCGCCCCGGTAATACTGCCGCATGGTGGTGAGCATGTTGTCGATGTTGAAGTCTGACTTCTCCACCTTGATGTCACGCTCAGCCAGCTCCCGGCGGTAGTCGTCACGCATATACTCGTAGAAGGTGTTGAACGACGGCACGATGCTCCGGTCAGCCTTGATACGCTCGATGTAGGCACTCACGGCACTGCCCAGCTCGCCGCTCTCCGTCTTCGTCACCTTGTCGTCCTCCGATTTCCAGAGCGTCAGCAGCAGGGTCTTGATGCTGTCCTTCTTCTCCACATCGAAGATGTAATCATCGGTGTAGAACGGGTTGAACGATATGGGCTTCTCTTCCGTGTAGGTAAAGTACACGCCGTCCGCTCCGCCCGTCTTGCGCCGGATCATGCCGCACAAGCCCTGATAGGAGTTTCCCGTGTCCACCAGCACGACGTGCGTACCCTGTTCGTAGTATTGGCGCACGAGGTGGTTCATGAAGAACGACTTGCCGCTGCCCGAAGGACCCAGCACGAACTTGTTGCGGTTCGTGGTGATGCCCTTTTTCATGGGCAGGTCGCTGATGTCGAGGTGCAGCGGTTTACCCGTGAGCCTGTCCACCATCTTGATGCCGAAGGGCGATAGCGAAGAGCGGTAGTTGGTTTCCTCCGTGAACAGGCACACCGCCTGTTCGATGAAGGTGTGGAAACTCTCTTCCGCCGGGAAGTCCGCCGCGTTGCCGGGTATCGCCGCCCAGTAGAGTGTCGGGCAGTCTATGGTGTTGTGGCGCGGCACGCACTCCATTCTCGCCAGCTGGCTGCCCACGTCGTTCCTTATGTGCTTCAGCTCCTCCGCGTCGTCGCTCCACGCCATGACGTTGAAGTGCGCCCGTACCGAGGTCAGCCCGTAAGAATGGGCTTCGTTCAGGTACTGGTCTATCCACTCGCGGTTGATGCTGTTGCTCCTTGAATAGCGTGAGAGCGACTGCATATTGCGGGCGGACTTCTCGAACTTCTGCAAGGTTTCCTCGCTGTTGTCTATCAGCACATACTGGTTGTAGATATGGTTGCAGGAGAGCAGCAACCCCACGGGGGAAGCGAATGACAGCCGGCAGTCGCTCCGGTCGGTGGAGAGTTTCTCGTAACGGGTGTCGGTAGCCACCTTGCCCGGCAGGTCTTCCGCATCGGAGAGGGTGTGCAGGCACAGGCGGTTGTCGCCGATGCGCATCTCCCTTGCCGAAAGCTCGATGTCCTGCAAGGTGGTGTCACCCTCCGGCATGAGCGAGAAGTAGCGTTCTATCAGCCCCGTCTTTCCCTCCGTTCCCACAATCTCGTCGGTGGAGAGGCGGCGCAGCCTGACAAGCCCGCTGTCGTTCATGATGCGCTCGAACTGTTCGCAGGCTTCCAAGAACTTTGTCGAGGTTTCCTTGTCCAGTTCCTTCGGGATGATATGCCCACGACACAGCGTGCTGAAGTTGCTCTGCATCCGGTTACGCTCCTTTGTCGTCTTGGTCAAGTAGAGGTAGCAGGTGTGTTTCAGGTACGGACGCTCGTTGAAGTGTCGCTCGAAGCTCCGTGATAGGAAGCTCATGTCGTCCTTGTGCAATTCCGGCTTGTAGCGTTCCTTGATGAACCAGTCCTGCTTATGGACGACGGAGTAGTCCGGCAGCACCTTGATTGCCTTGCACCAACAGCCGTGGATAGCCTCGTACTCCGCGCCCGTCACGGTGTAAAGCTCCGGCAGCTCCACCTCGAAAGCCACCGTGATGTCGGCGTCCTTTGAGATGATGCAGCCATGCTCCACCGCAAGCAGGGGAAACTTGTTTTCCAGTGTTGTCATTTTCGATGTATTCCTCATGTTGTTTCTTCCTTTCGTTGTAGTTTGAACAATCGGGTTATCCGCCGCCGGTTGATAAGGTATCGGGGATGGCTCCGTGCCGCTCCTAATTTCATCAGCCCGAGTTCGCCGTACCGGGCGTTCAGCGCGAAGGTCTGCCACACAAGGAGGGAGGACGATGCCGCGCCGAAGCCGATACATACCCACTGGTCGATGCCGACCATGTAGAGGATGACGAACAGGACGAAGAGAGCCAGCAGACCTCCGCAGAAGATGAAGAGGTACTGTGCCTTCAAGCCCTTGAACTCTACCGGACGGCCGATACCCTTGTTAATCGGGTATTCAGCCATACATTATTATATTAAAGGAAGAATGAGCGCAGGATGGTGGCGGCTACAATCAGGAAGATGCACGCGCCGAACCAGCTTGCCGCTGTTTTTGAGGTGTCGGGGTCGCCCGATGAGAATTTACCGTACACTTTCACGCCCCCGATAAGCCCGACGACCGCGCCGATGGCGTATATCAGTTTCGTGCCGGGGTCGAAATAGGAACTCACCATAGAGGTGGCTTCGTTGATGCCCGCGATGCCGTTTCCCTGCGCGAAGGCGGAGGCGGTAGCGGCGATGATGAGTGCCGCAGAGAGGATTGCTTTTCTGTTTCTTACGATGTTCTTGTTCATAAACTGTCCTTGTTTTTGTGCCGTCGAAAGGGTGGATGGTCCTTTGTCGGGCGGTTGATACTCTGTTACTTTACTTTGGTTTTAGTGGATGCCCGTTTGTTTCCACGGACTTGGGTGTGTCCGTTGCGGATTGGATGCGCCTTGCGTTTCCTCGCCGCGTGGGTTGATTGTCATTCCTTCATGTTCTTTCCTTTTTCAGTTGTCATACATAGTTGCGGATGTCGAAATCCTCGATGTTGTCCGGCACGACGAACACCTTTTTAGGCTTTTTCAGCCGGATTTCGATAAGCCCCCTGATGCGGATGCCTATCTCCGAAGAGCCTTCCATCATTTTCTCGTACAGCTCCGTGCCTTCCATGTCGGTGAACACCTTTGCCGCCTTTTCACGTTCCGCCTGTGTCGCGTCCGGGTTCTTGGCGGTCTTGCAGGCGTCGTCGATCTCGTCAAAGCTGTTGCCCGAAGCCCGTGGCGTATCCGGAGCGTCCTCTTCCGGCTCGTCCTCCCCGTATCCCAGTTCCTCCGGTGGTATGCTCGTGAAGGTTTCATCGAGTTTTTCCTCCGGGACTTGTGCCGTGCGTGAGGTGGTTTCCGCGTTTTCGTCGTCAAAAGTAGCCTCTTCCTCCGACAGCTCAATGCCTTTTTCCGAAGTGGCGGCTTGTTGCGTCGGTATGGCAGCGGTTGTCCGGGTGGATGCCATCCTGAAAAGGCTCTTACCGATAATGTTCGCCTCTTCTGCCGGGACTTCCTCTTGCACTGTTTTTTGTTTTATCTCCGTGCCGCCCAGCGACCGCCACAATCCGGCGATGCCCCTGAAGAATCGGACAAGCCGTGTGTCCATGATGCGCTCGTAAAGGAGCAGGAACAGGAACCAGAGGTTGCAGCCGATTGATACGGCCAACAGAATGTCTGTTATGCTTATTGTTTCATTCATACGCTTCCTGTTTGGATTAAAATACCGGATTGTAATTCTTGGCGTAAAGGCTTCTTATGGCATCCTCGCACTGGTCGAAATGCTGTGTCAGCACATGGTCGATATAGGCGGACAGGGTGAGCCTGTCATGCCCGATTACGCGGATGATGCGCATGATGCGGTCGTGGTACTCCGGGCGCACATACGCCATCTTTCCGGCACGCGCCTTTACTTCGGGTTCACGGATGAACAGACGCTCATAGTCTTTCTCACTGCATTTGCAGATTACCGTGGCAAGCGATATGATTTCCACGCTCGTCTGCATTTGGGCAACCGTGCCCTTGCCGTCTTGCTGCGGCACTCTTCTTTTCTGGTTCTTTTCCTTTTGCATGTCAGATTAAATCTTCTCGTTGTTTCTTATACAGTTCGTTAATTCTCTCCTTGTGCTGCTCCAGATGCTGACGCAGCACGGTATCCACATAGCCGCCCACCGAGATTTCCCCTCCGGCAATGTCGTTCACGATTTTGAGGATTTTGCCGTGTACGTCGCGGCTGATATAGACACACTGGCGGGTCTTTATCTCGTTGCGGCGCAGGAACAGCTCGTTATAGTCCTCGTCCTGCCTTTTCCGGCGGCCACCTTCCTTCTGCGCTCTCTCCCGTGTCACGGATTGCGCTGGAGGCGGCTCCGGTACGGCGGTGTCATCTTCGGTCGGTGCGGCTGCGGGAACTTCCTGCGCCGGGCACAGACTCCCGTCCTGTGTGCGCCGCCCGATGGAGGCTAACAGCAGTTCCTCGTCGATACCTTCCGTGTTCACTTTCCTGCTGCCCATGCTCACTGCGGTCTGATGATGTCGCTTATCTCTTCGGAAAACTCACGGATGCCGCTCCCTTTCAGTAGTGCCGTGTCCATCGGGAAGATGGTGGAGCGGAAAACGCTCCTGCGCTCTTCCGAAAGGTCACGGCGGAACTTCTTGCTGTCAGGCAGGCGGGTGGAAAGCACCGGAAAGCCCATCTCGGCTATCACTTCCTCGTAGATGCCGTACAGGTCGTTCCTCTCCCTGCCGTCCACCATCGTCCAGAACAGATGCAGCCCCTTTGTTTTCGCCTGCCCGGTGGTCATCAGCCTGTCGCGGAACATCGTGACGAATTTCAGGGTACTCTCCACGACGAAGCGGTCGGCACTCAGCGGAGTGAAGATGTAGTCCATCTGCGAGAGCGTCTTTATCACACCGTTGCTTCGGAGCGTTCCCGGCATGTCGAAGAACACCACATCGGGTTTCACATCTTCGGTGGCGATCATCCTCTCTGCATCATCGAGGGCGTTCACCGCGTTGCTCTTGACGATAGTGTAGGCGTTCTTCTTTATCTTTCGGAAATGGTCGCAGGCGAGAGCCTTGAAGTAGGTGCTGCTGTTGATAAGCCCCATTTCGTGTTCGCGCAGACCGTGGATGCTGTGCTGCGGGTCGTCGCAGTCCACGACGGCGACATTGTAACCTTTCACGTTGTGGAGGTAGCTGGCGGCAAGTGCCGTGACGGTGGATTTACCAATGCCACCTTTCTGTGTTGCGAATGCAACGAAGATTTCTTTACTCATGGTTCCATTTATTTTAATTGTTGATGATTTTATTTTCTGTTTATATGCGGATTGAATTACTGCATTATCCGTTTCCGTGAACAAGCACGTGGACGGGTCATCGCGTATCCGGTTCTGTGGTGAAGCGGTGCGGCGGACAAGTGATGAATGACGACATTGCGTCATGAAGTCATTGAATCCATACGTCACCGAATTGTCGGACAACCGGGTTTCCGACTGTTCGGGTATCCGTTTCGGCAAGTGTCCGCCGAAGCGGTTTTCCGGGTATTTGAGTGTTCCTTTTCTCATATCTTCAAATCGTTCGTTTCTTGAATCATGCTGCAAATAAACAAGTATATTTTGGAACCTGTATCACTTCTCAGGCAAGTGGCGGCATGTTGCGCCGGTTGGCAGTCATTGACCGGGTCAAGCATCTGTCCGATACCGCTTTAAGGGCGTAACTTTGCCCCCGGACAGCAGGGTTCGCCGATGGTGGCGCAGCCGGAGTCCTGAAAGGTATCTTCCCAATCCGTCCCTTGACGGATTTT
This sequence comes from Prevotella sp. S7 MS 2, assembly GCF_000762865.1. NCBI lineage: Bacteria > Pseudomonadati > Bacteroidota > Bacteroidia > Bacteroidales > Prevotellaceae > Prevotella > Prevotella sp. S7 MS 2. Next base: position 74,043 of record NZ_JRPT01000004.1, read on the forward strand.
TATGTTCACCTGAACATAGCAAGATGTCTTTTCAGCCGCTCAAAATATTTTGAGCAGCCACGAAAAGCACTTGCCCTTGCAGGGGGCGGGCTTTCCCTCCGAAGTCGGGAAGCCTTTCAGACCTGCGGTGTATGTGCCTTGAAGCGGCGGCTTATGCCGTCAATCCGCTAAATCCAAAGTAATATGAAAGAGAAAAGGAAAAGCAAAGCAGGGAGAAATCCCAAACTTGATCCGGCGGTGTATCGCTACACCGTCCGTTTCAACGAGGAGGAACACAACCGTTTCCTCGCCATGTTCGGAAAATCGGGTGTCTATGCACGGTCGGTTTTCCTCAAAGCACACTTCTTCGGGCAGCCCTTCAAGGTGCTGAAGGTGGACAAGACGCTGGTGGACTACTACACCAAACTGTCGGATTTTCACGCGCAGTTCCGCGCCGTGGGAACGAATTACAACCAAGTAGTGAAGGAACTGAGGCTGCATTTTTCCGAGAAAAAGGCGATGGCGTTGCTCTATAAACTGGAGCAACAAACCGTAGAACTCGTGAAACTGAGCCGTCAGATTGTGGAACTTTCGAGAGAATTGGAGGCAAAATGGTCGCAAAAATCAGTGTAGGAAATTCGTTGTACGGCGCGATTGCCTACAACGGGGAGAAGATTAACGAGGCGCAGGGACGGCTGCTCACCACCAACCGCATCTACAATGACGGTTCGGGAACGGTGGACATCGGCAAGGCGATGGAGGGCTTCCACACCTTCCTGCCACCGCAGATGAAGGTGGAGAAACCGGTGGTGCATATCTCGCTCAACCCGCACCCGGAAGATGTGCTGACCGATATTGAGTTGCAGAATATCGCCCGCGATTATCTGGAAAGGCTCGGTTTCGGAAACCAACCTTATCTTGTCTTCAAGCACGAGGACATCAACCGCCATCACCTGCACATCGTGACAATCAACGTGGACGAGAACGGGAAAAGGCTCAACCGGGATTTCCTCTACCGCCGCAGCGATCGCATCCGCAGGGAACTGGAACAGAAGTACGGATTGCATCCGGCTGAACGTAAAAATCCGAGATTGGATAACCCGTTGCGCAAGGTGGACGCTTCAGCAGGCGATGTGAAGAAGCAGGTGGGCAACACCGTGAAGGCTCTGAACGGGCAGTACCGTTTCCAGACGATGGGCGAATACCGTGCACTCCTTTCCTTATATAATATGACGGTGGAGGAAGCGAGGGGTAACGTGCGCGGACGGGAATATCACGGGTTGGTCTATTCCGTCACGGACGACAAGGGCGACAAGGTGGGCAACCCGTTCAAGTCCTCGCTCTTCGGGAAGTCCGCAGGCTATGAAGCCATGCAGAAGAAGTTTGTCCGTTCCAAGCAGGAGATTAAGGACAGGAAGCTCGCCGACATGACGAAACGCACCGTCCTTTCCGTGCTGCAAGGCACTTATGACAAGGACAAATTTGTGTTCCAACTCAAAGAGAAGGGCATAGACACCGTACTGCGCTACACGAAGGAAGGGCGCATCTACGGGGCCACCTTCATCGACCACCGCACGAGATGCGTGCTGAACGGCTCGCGCATGGGCAAGGAACTTTCGGCGAATGCCTTGCAGGAACACTTCACCCTGCCATACGCCGGACTGCCACCGATACCGCTTTCCATTCCGGTGGATGCTTCGGACAAGACGCAAGGGCAGACCGCATACGACCGTGAAGACGTGTCGGGCGGTATGGGCTTGCTCACTCCCGAAGGTCCGGCGACCGATGCCGAGGAAGAGGCTTTCATCCGGGCGATGAAGCGCAAAAAGAAGAAAAAGCGCAAAGGCTTGGGTATGTAATCGGAGTATCAACAATTAAAAAATCAATGTATGTCACAACAAGAAGACGATTTGAGGGCATTGGCGAAAATCATGGATTTTCTGCGTGCCGTGAGTATCATTTTAGTGGTCATGAACGTGTACTGGTTCTGCTACGAAGCCATCCGGCTGTGGGGCGTGAACATCGGCGTGGTGGACAAAATACTGATGAACTTCGACCGCACGGCGGGGCTGTTCCATTCCATATTGTACACGAAGCTGTTTGCCGTCCTGCTGCTTGCGCTGTCGTGCTTGGGAACGAAAGGTGTCAAGGGAGAGAAAATCACTTGGCGTAAAATCTGGACGGCACTCGTCGCCGGCTTCGTGCTGTTTTTCCTCAACTGGTGGATACTGGCTCTGTCGCTGCCGATTGAAGCGGTCACGGGGCTGTATATCCTTACCATCGGCACGGGCTATGTCTGCCTTTTGATGGGAGGTCTGTGGGTGAGCCGCCTGTTGAAGCACAATCTGATGGACGATGTTTTCAACAACGAGAACGAGAGTTTCATGCAGGAAACGCGACTTATCGAAAGCGAGTATTCGGTCAATCTGCCCACACGCTTCTATTACAAAAAGCGTTGGAACAACGGTTGGATCAATGTAGTCAATCCCTTCCGTGCGTCCATCGTGTTGGGTACGCCGGGCAGCGGAAAATCCTACGCCGTGGTCAACAATTTTATCAAGCAACAGATTGAAAAGGGATTTTCGATGTATGTGTATGACTTCAAATTCAGTGACTTATCTACTATTGCCTATAACCATCTGCTGAACCACCCGGACGGCTACAAGGTGAAGCCGAAGTTCTATGTGATCAACTTCGACGACCCGCGACGTTCACATCGGTGCAATCCGATACATCCGGATTTCATGGAAGATATTACGGACGCTTACGAAAGTGCATACACGATAATGCTCAACCTCAATAAAACTTGGGTGCAAAAGCAGGGCGATTTCTTCGTGGAGTCACCTATCATTTTGTTTGCCAGCATTATCTGGTATCTCAAAATCTATCAGAACGGGAAGTATTGCACGTTTCCCCATGCCATCGAATTTTTGAATCGCCGCTATGAGGATATTTTTCCGATACTGACCTCTTACCCGGAGTTGGAGAACTACCTTTCCCCGTTCATGGATGCTTGGCTCGGAGGGGCTGCGGAGCAGCTCATGGGACAGATAGCGTCGGCAAAAATTCCGCTTTCGAGGATGATTTCTCCGCAGCTCTATTGGGTGATGTCGGACAGCGAGTTTACGTTGGACATCAACAATCCCGAAGAGCCGAAAATCCTATGCGTGGGTAACAATCCCGACCGTCAGAACATCTACGGGGCGGCTCTCGGTCTGTATAACTCCCGTATCGTGAAGCTCATCAATAAGAAGGGGATGTTGAAGTCGTCGGTCATTATAGACGAGCTGCCGACGATATACTTCAAGGGGCTTGACAATTTGATTGCCACCGCACGAAGCAACAAGGTTGCCGTGTGTCTGGGCTTTCAGGATTTCAGCCAGTTGGTTCGTGACTATGGGGACAAAGAGGCGAAAGTGGTGATGAACACTGTCGGCAACATTTTCTCCGGTCAGGTGGTTGGCGAAACCGCCAAGACACTATCCGAACGTTTCGGAAAGGTGTTGCAGAAACGGCAATCCATTTCCATCAACCGGCAGGACGTGTCCACCTCCATCAACACGCAGATGGACGCGCTCATCCCGCCGAGCAAGATTTCCGGGCTTACGCAGGGAATGTTTGTCGGTTCGGTGTCCGACAACTTCAACGAGCGCATCGAGCAGAAGATTTTTCACTGCGAGATTGTGGTGGATGCCGAGAAGGTGAAGCAGGAGGAAAGTGCCTACAAGAAAATCCCCGTCATTACCGATTTCACGGACGAAGACGGCAACGACCGCATGAAAGAGACGGTGCAGGCGAACTACCGGCGCATTAAGGAAGAAGTGAAGCAGGTTGTTCAGGAGGAACTGGAGCGCATCAAAAACGATCCGGTGCTGTGTAAGCTGCTACCAGATAATGAGGCTGTCTAACAAGTCCCCAAAATTGAAAATTATCCCTATCGAAGTTTGAAGTGCCCCCCAAAAAAGTTGGATACAATTTTTTTTGGGGGGGGCACTTCAGTTCTGACGGGGTAAAATCGTAAAATTCGGACTTGTTAGACTAATACTTACGCGGTTTCAACCTCGGGTACTGAATCTATCGAATTGACAAATTCAATCAACTGCGGATCTGAATCTTTTTGTGAGAGGTTCTTGAGGCTCTTTTTCAATTCATAGGCATCATCCCCTGCTATATTTATTAAATCCATATAAAAATCTTTGTTTTGCAGAATCAATGAACGGCATGCCCCATCGGAAATTACAGGTTTCACTATTTTGTCAATAACTTCTCCAGCTTGACTTTTTAAATTACCATGTGTTCTAAGCCATGGTTCGAAAAACTGGAACTTTATTGCATTGATAGTCTTTTTACCGATACAGAAATCATTTCTTATATCGGTAACAGTCGATTTAATTTTTCGTTTGTCCAGCCTTTCAATTATATTCTTAAAGCAATCAGGCAAAGAACTCCAATTCTGAGTACCAGAAGCAATATCTATTAGAATCTTTTTACCAAATTCTGTCAGGTTATCAGGCAGGGATTTGATTTTAGTCAATAAATGGTTTGTTGCCACAAGCCAGTAATCGGATGCATGGTTTGCTTTTTGGGCATATAGCGTATCTGAACTTACTTCAGACAACGCTTCGATTGCTATTTTATTGATATGGTCGGTCAAGACATTACTTATCTTAGTGGTTAAACTATAAAAAGACGCACGAGGAATTACAATTTGGATATTGTTTTTGCTTAAATGCTCATCCAAATCGCTATCCCATTCGGCTAAATGCTCGATAAATGCATCTTCCGTAACACTTATCCTATTCTTGATATTTTCAAACTGAGGTAGTATATCTATAAGTGATAATTTATACCCCAATTTATTTTTTACCATATACTGCAAAGTGTCATTCAATAACGAATTATTCCAACCAACACTCTTAATCAATAAATCTCCATGATCCACGTAATAATCCATGACTTTTGCAACATATTTTATATCTCCACCCTCTATTAAGGAAACGGAGCGACCATGTGCCAGTTGCATGGCGACCAAATCGTAATACCCAGACTCTTCAATGTTTCGACCATCAGTTTTTAATTCAGAATGCAACTGATTTATGTAGGTTGGATCTAACGTTACAGATAAAGGTCTTTCTTCGTCAGATGCCAATAAACGATAGGTTGTAAATATAGCCCCTAAATTGTCTTTATTTACTCCCTTCGTTTTTATGCAATTCATGATTGTTTGCAGAAGTGTTGGGAACGTATAGGCAGAATCGCTCTTTAATGTTTTTACAATATCTGCATGGTCGAAATTATCGGGTAATAAGTTTGACAAATAAGTGTCGAGTACCTCTGAATTTGTTTTTACTTGATAATACTCGTATGCTTTGGTTGTATTATCATCTCGATAGGCCTTATGTGTTTTATTTGCAACTTTAATATAATCGATAAACGTATTTGACTCAACTGTTTTTGCTTCAATCAATGACGCAAAATCGCACGACAACTTATTTTGCTCAATAAACCGGTCGATTTCGTTTAATGTCTTGAAATAGTCGCCGCCATTAAAGTCTTTGAACCGAACTACCTTTTTATATAATTGAGCAATCACATGATTTTGGTTTTCCGTGTCTAAATGCAATAGTAACTCTTGATATTCGACAGGGAACGCTTGTTTTTCGATAGGCTCCTTTAACTTCAATTTTGCTATTCTTTGCCATATATGCAAAATAGTATCATTCTTTCGAGTTAATGTATGCAAACAGTGTATAATTTTATCGACAAGCGCATCATCTATTCCCTTTATAACTTCATCCAACACAATGTCAAATTGCTTATTGGTATTCGCGTATTGGTTTATATCATGGTCGTCTTCTCCGTTGATGCAACCTTCGATATATTTCTTCAATGGAATTTGTCGCGCATGTTCAACATCAACACCATATACCAAAGCTGCAATTTCGCGTTGGGTTTGCAGATCATTGTTAATTATTGTTTGAATGCCATTCAGATAGTCGCCAGACAATATTTGTTCTGCCGGATTAGCGAGAATCTCTGCCTTCTTCAGACAGAACAAAGCTATGTTTATCATCGAAATTTCATTGCTCCATTCTTGACGAAGAGCAACCATTTCATTGATAAATGATATAATTTCCCGAACATTGGCGTTGGGATTCACCAATCTGAATATTCGATTTATTGTTTCGCTCTCGTCATTCCCTTCTTCACCAAATGCTTCAACAAAAAATTTATCTACGATATTCCGATAGTCGGTAATAACAGGAGGAGCAATACGATAAACAATAGGGAAAGTTTTATTGATAAAATACTTGGTCAGTTGTTTCGTTTGCTCGTTGGTCTCATCACCGAATGCACAAGCCAAATGTGTTTCATCGAAAGGAATAACTGCCCAAACATTTTCAAAACCGCTATCGGCAAAGAACGTATGGATAGAAGACCATAATTCCTTCACCTTTTCAGCTGGTAGGCGATCCATGTTGTCAAAAACAAGGACTAATTTACGTAGCCCTTTTTCCTTGATAAAATCAGAAATGTCTTGCATCCATGTTTTGAACTCGTAAACCGTTGGTTCGTCTTCGCTCAAAGTCTCATAGCAAACGTCCTTTTCGACTTTATCTTGATAAATAGCTAACATATAACTCCATCCATATTTATGATCTTTGCTATATGCCCATTTCCAAACGCACAATGCAATAAGAATTGGCAGTGCAGCTATGATAATAGACAATAAAGAAAACCACCACGTTGTGGGTGTAGGTTTTACTGCATATGCAATAAATGTAAATATCGGAGTTAGGACTGCAACCAAAAATGCAGCAACCATACCATTGCTGATAAGGGGATATTTTTCAGTTACAGTTTCCGTTTTGCGAGCTAATAAATATTTCAATTTATCAGACCACGATACGGTTTTCGAACCTCCACCTTTGACTTTTATTGTTGCATCTCCAGATAAGATACAATCATCAATAAGTTTACTTGTAAGCAATTCCAATATAGATCGGCGTTGCAAATCTTCTTGATGCCCCCATGCATCATACTCAAAAAAGTAATAGTTGTCGGACAATTCGCTTTCCAACATTTTCACCACGTTGGATTTTCCAGACCCCCAAATACCTTCGATACCGATAATTCGAGGTAAAGAACATTCTTCATTCAATGAATCGTTCTGACGAAAATGGCGAGCAATAGTTTTTGCCAGCCTTTTTTGCGAACCTCCGTCGAATTTATCAATACCGCACGGTTTATTTTGGATAAACCGCGGATATTGAGACTGTTGGAATTGTAGTTTACTTTCCATATACGTAATTTATTGATTACACGAACTCCAAATAATTCTCCTTGTTCACTACGTGAAATTCAGCATGAGGGTAGGCTTCTTGAAACACTTTCGGGACACTGGGCATCTTATTTCCCCATTTGAACTCCAAAGCTGTCAAGCTGTCTGCACTCTCTTCGATCAAGTCAATTTCTTGCTTATCGTAAGTACGCCAGAAATAGAACTCCTTATGCAATCCTTCGTTGAAATTCGCTTTACGACGCTCTCCTATGATGTAGTTCTCCCACAATGCACCGACATCCTGTCGAATAGCCAATGGTGAAAAAGCACCTATAATCGCATTTCGAATGCCATTATCATAGAAATACCACTTCCCGGCTTTCGTCACCTCTTTGCGCAGGTTGCGCGAGTAAGCCCCCAGACGATAGATAACGAAGACCTTTTCCAATAGGTCGAGGTATTTTTCAACTGTCGTCTTGCTCATGCCGAGTTGTTTACCTAACTCATCGTAAGAAACTTCGCTGCCCAACTGAAAAGCTATCAATCGCAGTAGATCGCGCATCTTGCTCGAATTTTTTAAGCCGTCAATTGCTAAGATATCTTTAAGGAGGTATGCACCTACAATATCACGTAGGTAGTCTGTTTTACGTTCATAGTTCTCCATCATTACTACTTCGGGATAGGAACCATAAATCAAGCGTGCTTCGAGGTTCTGGCGGGTTTCAAGTGCCGTTTCCGTCTGTGCGATTTCCCGTTGCGAGAATGGTGTAAGGAGAAATTGCGTACTGCGGCCGACCAACGGTTCACCAGTCTTATTCAGTAAATCGAATGACGAAGAACCACTTGCCAAGACACTTATTCCCGGTATTTCATCAACTATCAACTTCAGAATACTACCGATTTGTGGTATGTTCTGTGCCTCATCAATAGCCAGCAAATCAATACCATCCAATAAATGCCGATAATTGGCTATTGAGCGATTCTCCAATAGTGCTAATGTGTCGTAGTCTTCGCCGTTGAGCATCATCGTCCTACCTGAATAGTTGTCCACAATTTTACGCATCATTACCGTTTTACCAACACGGCGAGCACCAAAAATCAGTACTGCTTTATTGGGCGCGATTCGTGCTGTAATCTTCTCTTGAAGTATTCTATTTACTGTTTCCATACCTTATAAAATATAATGCAAAGATAATCATATTTTTTTTAATTGGCGAATTTTACACAAAAAACAGGTTGTGAAATGGCGATTTTTACAACCATAATCTTATGGAAGTTGTTTCATTGTTTTTAGTAATGATATATGTTCATACTATGATGACTCAATAATTTATCAGACATACGTTTCTAAAATTTGTCCTTATAGGAATAAAAACTCACATATATTATGCTAATTAACATGTAATTAAATGAAAATAAAAAGACAGGATACGAGTATTCCTGTCTTCTCATATGTAATGGATATTTTTTTATTTTCTCATCCGCTCCAACTCCTCATCACGCAGCATTCTCTCGTTCAGTTTCTCCTGCATCTTGTCGAGGAAATAGGTACGGCTTTCGTTTTTCCGACGTTTGATGTCGGTATAGAAGCGGTAGCAATCCTTCGACTCAATACCGAATATCTTGTAGAGAATCGGGGCGAGCTGTTTTAGCGGCATATTGCCGTTGTTGATACAGCCCATCTCGTCTATGCCGTAGATAAGTTCCACGAGGTCGATGGCGTTGCCCGTCCAAAGAAGGCTGGCGGTGGTTTCTGTTGCGTTGTTGGCGGATATTAGTGGTGGCACTTGGGGCGTGGCAAGGAATTTCTGCATCTTTCTTACGAAAGACAGAGCCTTGCTGACGTAGGCGGCAATCTCTCTTCTTTCTTCTGACAGATTACGCACCGGATGGTGCTGCAACTCGATTTCGATGTAGGCAAGCGCGATGACGGTAAGGTTCATGTCCATGCCGCCGTTGCACAGTTCTATTACTTGGGTGGCGAAAGCCGTGTATGCTTTTTCCATATTGCAGTCTCCGGCTTCGTTTATCCGGCGGAAGAACTCGGTTTCCGCCAATAAAAAATAATTCATGTCCTGTCAATTTTGAAATTTTACACTCTGTTTTCGGTATGCGCACATGAATATAATTGGCAAAAAACGCGGCAGAAAACAAAAAATCCAACGCTCAATTTTACAAAGTGTTGTATTTCAGTGGTATAAAATTCAATATTTTTTCACAGGGACAAATTATCTCCGACTTAAATTGTTTGTAATCAGAACATTTATTCTATTCTTGAAAATAAAAATGTATGCTTGCCGCACATTTTGGCTATCTTGCTTTTTTATCAAGGATGTAGATAATGCGGCATACACCGTTGGGAAAACTTTTCAAAGAGGAAAGCGTCCAGTGTTGCTCTGGCAGAGCCGACTTAAAAAAATGTCGTCCGCTTCCGGATATGAAAGGAACGGTGTATAGTATGATTTCATCCACAGCGTGCATACGCAGTAGTCCGTTTATATAGTCTGCCGTGTCCGGTGTGGCTTCCGCGAGGTAACGGATGTTTGTGCCGTCTTTTCTCCATTCGTGCAGCATTGAAATGGAATAGTCTGGTGTCACGCGGTAAAGGGCGTTCTTCCTGATTTCATCAAGACCGCAACGGTCAAGGCACAAATCCTGATGTGCTTTATAATATAACTCTGAAGAAAGACATCCGTCCATCGTCAGTACGGCGAGAATCTGAACTTTACCCATAATCGTTACCTTTCATTAGGCAAGGGCAAAAAAGTAGCGTGCAATTCACACTACCTTCAAGCGATGGCTCTGGTAAAGCCTTTACGGAGAGTACGTGAATGCACGCTATGCGTAAGCATAGCATAAGCATCACGCAATCGTCTCCGTAGTTCCAATTTACCAGATTTTCGCTTGAAACGCCTTGCGGTCTTATCCTATATGTTGGCGGCGAAAAGCTCCTGCCAATCGCCGTTTTTCTCAAATGTTATGCAAAGATAGCCAAATTCAGTGAATTACAGGCTATGATTGCTTGAATTTATATTTAAGTCCATACTCTTCAAGTTTGCTGTATAGTGTTGTCCTGCCTATTCCGAGCAGTTCGGCGGCGACACTCCGGTTGCCGTTTGCCTGTTTCAACGCACGCAATATCCGCTCCTTATCCTCCGCGTCATTGCGCAGGGCGAAGTTGACAGTAGAGGTCGGTTTCGTCACGGCAAGTTCCAGATGCTCTTTCATGACAACACCTTCCTGCGCCTGCAATACAGCACCCATAACTTTCTGCCGAAGTTCCCGCACGTTGCCCGGCCATGCGTGTGTCAGCAACGCTTTACGTGCTTCGGAACTGAACCCGCTCACGCTACACTCCAGCTCTCTGTTTGCCATATCACGGAAGAACTCTGCCAGCGGCATGATGTCTTCCTGACAGTCACGCAACGGAGGAACGGTTATCCCGAAGTCGTGCAGGCGGTACAGAAGATCCTGCCGAAAACGCTTTTCACTCACTGCCGCTTCCAGATCCTCGTTGGTGGCGGCGATGATGCGGACATTGAAACTCCTGTCTGCCTTGTCTCCGACCGGGCGATACCGCCTCTCCTGTATGGCGCGGAGCAACATCTGTTGGGTTTCCAACGCGAGGTTTCCTACCTCGTCCAGAAACAGCGTGCCGCCTTCCGCCTCATGGAAATATCCTTTCTTGGCACAATCTGCTCCTGTAAACGCTCCCTTGACGTGTCCGAAGAAGGCCGAGGGCGCAAGCTCTTTGGTGAGTGAACCGCAGTCCACCGCCACGAATGGCTTGACTGCCCGCTTGCTCTTGTCGTGCAGGTGGTGGGCAATATGTTCCTTACCCGTGCCGTTCTCTCCGAATATCATCACGCTCATATCGGTAGCGGCTACCAGCCTTATACGGTGCATGATTTTCTGAAATGCGGAACCGTCACGGGCGAACACAGGCATACGGCGTTGTCCTGCCTGACGTTCTTTCAGTATGGAACGGATCAGGGGGACAAGTTTATCCTCCACAAGCTGTTTGGGAATATAGTCTATCGAGCCGAGTTTCATGCTTTCCACGGCGGTATTAACTTCGGCGTAGTCGGTCATAATGATGAAGGGCTGCATCTTTCCCTCCTTTCGCATCCAGCGCAAAAGGTCAATGCCGTTACCGTCAGGCAGGCGCAGGTCGGCAACCACGATGTCATTATCTGTCGCCTGTTGTAGATGTTTCTTCGCGGTTGAGAGGTGGTAAGCCTTCACGGTGCGGTAGCCCTCCCGCGCCAGCATGTTGCAGACAAACTCGCAGTACACGATATTGTCTTCTACCACAATTATTGTTGTCTTATCCATCTTCGTATTTTCTCCTTTCCTCTTCTGCCAACCGGATTATTTCCGCTCCCTTATCCAGCACGGCAGTCACGGCATGGCTTAACGCTTCACCATCCGGGAGTACATCGCCATGAAGCAATCTGTAAAGTACATTTAGCGGTTGGTCGGCACGTAGCACCTCCCACGAGCTGCGCAGGTGGTGTGTCAGGGAATCCAGCTTTTGCAGGTCTTTTTCTGTTGCCGCTTCCCGTATTGTCTGCATCTCTTTTTCAGTTTCCGTCATCAACTTTTCCAGCATAACGGCTTCATTGCCGTAAGACAGCAAAGCTGAAAAATCCGGTTTCCCGTCCGGTGTTTCTTTTATGGCACACCTGTCGGAAACCTCCATCAACTCCGATATGGAGAACGGCTTGAACAGGCATCCGGCAAAGCCTTTTGCCAATAGTTCCCCTTTGTTACAACTGCCCGAAGCGGTTGCCACAACCACCGGGATTGTTGGTGAATTGCCCACGTTGGACGAACGCAACAGTTCCAGTAATTCGAAACCGTTTATACCGGGCATATTCAAGTCTGTCAGCAACAGGCTGTATTCTTTCTGGCGTATCATTTCCATCAGTTCCGCAGCATCGGTGCAAGTGTCGCAGTGTATTCCTTCTTGGGAGTACATCTCTTTCAGCATCAGAAGTAATACCTCATCATTGTCAATGGCGACAACATCATGGAATTTATTGTTATGATAAACAGGTGTATTGCTTGTATATCCAAGCTGTTCTTCAGCTTCCTGCATAGAAATTTCAACTGTGAAACGACTGCCTTTCCCTTTCTTGCTGTCCAAACGGATTGTTCCGCCAAGCATCGACACAATATTACGCATTATGGCAAGCCCAAGCCCGAAACCCTCCTTTGCGGCGGCATTTGATAGACGTTCAAACGCACCGAACGCTTGTTTCTGTTCCTCTTCTGTCATGCCTGTACCTGTATCTTCAACGACCAGTGTCAGAACTCCATTATCATATTCAGTAATCAAAGAAACACCGCCTTCTTCTGTGAACTTGACTGCGTTTGACAGCAGGTTATTCCCGATTTGTATTATTCGCTCTTTGTCGGTCAATACAATGGCATCGTGTCCAGTCTTCACGGACAAGGACAACCCTTTGTTCACTGCAACAGGAATGAACTCCGTTTCAAGTGTGTGCGTGATTGCAGAAATCCGGCAGGGTGACAGACGGGGCTGTTCCTTGCCGTTGTCCAGGCGGAAGAAGTCAAGCAAAGTGTTGAGCATATCCCGCATACGGTCGGAGGATTGCAGTATATTTCGGATATATTGCCCATTATTACCGCTATTGCATTCTTTCCGCAAAAGTTCGGTATAGCCAGTTATTGCCGTCAGTGGTGTACGCAACTCATGGGTAATAGTATGTACCGCTTTCTTTCGGGAGGTTATGAGTACCTCATTTTGTTGCACGGACTGTTCCAATTGCTCGATCAAATCCGTTGTCTTGCGTTTGTATCGTTTAATGTTCTTTGCATCACGGTGTATGATGATATAGGAAATGACCAACAGCAAAAGAACAAATCCCATCAAGCCGCCTATCTGCATAAATGATTTTTTACGCATCGCTGTTATCTCGCTTTCTCTATTTTGTAAATCAGATTGTACCTTCTTTTCGATTTGGCAAATCAATCCTTGCAGTTGTCTGTTAAGTTCTGCATTACGGGCAGCAAGACTATCGGCTTGTTCTGACAATCGACGGCTCTGCGCTTTCTGTTCGTTGACCATGTTTCTATTGGATGAACGGAGCGTAGTCGTTGTTGTCGTTGGCTTCGTTCCCTCTTTTTTGCCAAAGATGCCCAAGAAACCTTTTCGTTTTGGCTTTTTGGACTGTTCCTGCACACTTTTCTGCACAATAACCGGAATTTGATTGGCTATCTTCTTGTTAATAGATTGTTGTTCATCCATTAACCGGACTATCTGGAACATCTGTCGTTCCTTATCCTCTAAAAGACTGCGCACACTATCGATGCGCTCTGCTGGATAGGTGGCCTTGAAACGGCAGAGCATACTGTCCATTGCCATACGCCGTGCATGGTAATGCTCGATATCTTTATCGTTCCATTCCAGTATTGTTTCACCCAATAGAGAAAATTTTATCATTTGAATATTGATATTGTTTATTTCTTTTCGGAGCTCGTCTATTTTTTTATTGCCAAGTTCTAATGCTTCTATCTCCTGCCATTCATAGAGGCTATTATATGCCATACATCCGATAAGAATGGAGATAAGTATATATCCCAACTGTATTGCCTTATAGAAATTTCCTGACCGCTCCATTATTTTGATGACATTGATTTTTGGAACATGAATAAAAGTTTATCTTTTTCGTTCATGCGGATATTATCAGAATAATCGCCTTTTGTTATTTGATACCCGCATGGCTTGACCATAAAAACGCCTAAGCCCTTAGTGTATGAACTTACTTCTGAGGCGTAGTCTTTACTTGTATTTAATGGAACTTTCCCTTTAATATGACACCACTCATTATTGCAACTGATGTCTTCAATCTCAGACATCATTTTTTGCAAATCTGTAATAGCTTTGGAACTTGCCGCTTGGGGTATCTGCAACTCAAAATAGAGCATCGGTTCGAGAATGTCCACACCTGACTGTTGCAAGGCCAGCCTGAAGACATAAGGGGTCAGCTGTCTGAAATCAGCAGGTGTACTTACCGGGCTATAATACTCGGCTTGAGTAAAAGTTACTTTCAGATCAGTCACTTCCCATCCATGTAAACCAGATTGGCAAGACATACGAATCCCTTCAAAAACGGCATTTTGAAAAGAATGGTTCAGATAACCATAGGAGATGTCACTTTCGATTTGCAACCCTGTCCCTAACGGCAAGGGTTCAAGCGTCAGCCCTATTGTGGCCCAGTAAGGGTTGGGTGGCACTTCGATCTGAATAATCTTATTGACCTTTTTTACAGGTCGTTCTTTGTAGATAGTCTTGATCTCATCAAAATGGACCTTTACGGAAAATCGTTCTTCCAGCAATGTCTGTATGATTTCCTTTTGTGTCAAACCATATAACGAGATTTCCAATTCATCACTATATGAGTTTATGGAAAAGGACAAAGACGGGTCTTCAATCCACAATGTATTCAGAGCGGATATCACCTTGCTTCTCTCTTCGGACCTGTCTGGCCGGACGGAGGATTTGAGAGCGGGATGCTGATGAGATAACCCTTGAATCAAACAAGGTTTAGTACCTAAATAATCTCCGATTCGAAAATCTTCCATATCTTCTACAATCGCGATATCATTGGCCCCCACTTCATCAACATTTATCTCTCTGCCCTGATAAATAGTCTTTAGATTTTTAATCTTGATGAATTTTTCCGAATCGTTGATTCTTACAATGTCTCGAAGTCTCAGACTTCCGTCAATTATTTTTAGAAAACTTCTTTTATGTCCTTTGGGGTCATGCTCTATCTTATAGAGATAAGCTGAAAGTCTGTTTGAGACTGATTCTGGAGGAAGTATAAAAGAAGAGATGGCGTCCAACAACTCATTGATACCGATATTGAACATTGCTGATCCATGTAGTACCGGATAGACTTTGGCTTTTGCCACAAGATCGATTATCGTATTCCAATAATCAGCCGGTGAAATTTCGCTATCCGCCAAATATCGTTCTAATATATTGTCGTCATGGTTGCATACAAATTCTTTGTATTCTTCCTTTATATATGTTTGGGAGCAAATCGGATAAACCAATCCATCGACAACAGTTTGCATAAACAGGACATCTTGAGACAGATTTGTTTTTATATCCAGATACAAACGCTCTAAATTCACACCGTCACGGTCAATTTTATTGATAAATATAATTGTCGGGATTTGCAGTTTTTGTAAAGTATTGAACAGCAACTTTGTTTGCGCTTGTATGCCTTCCTTTGCGGATAAGATGAGGACTGCTCCATCAAGCATTTTGAATGTCCGCTCCACTTCCGCAATAAAATCCATGTGTCCCGGAGTGTCAATGATATTGCATTTCACTCCATTCCAGATAATAGATGTCGTAGAAGCCCGAACAGTAATTCCTCTACGTTTCTCTATATCCATAGAGTCTGTTATGGTGTCACCATTATCCACACGGCCGCACTTTTCCGTTGCTCCACTGGCAAACAGCAGATTCTCGGTTACGGAAGTTTTTCCTGCATCAATGTGAGCAAGAATTCCTAAATTTATAATATTCATTTGGATTAAGCAATAATATACTACAATAGATGCATTGTCGAAACGCACCTTTTAATACCTCCTCGTAGCATGTGAGAACTACAGGATTACTAACTCGTATTAATATGTATATTATTACTGCCGCATAACGATTACAAAATTACACAAAAAAATATATCTAACAAAAGTGGGAGGATTTTTTAACTTTTTACCATAGACATTTTATTAGGGAAGCGTAGGTTCAACTGGTAAGTACAAATAAGTAGAAATGTTTGAACAACAACGTTTTAGGAAGTTGAAAAAAATCAAGTTTCTCTCTCGGTATAACGTTTATTTTGGCCAATATCTTCTTTAGTTTGGCATTTGAGTATTTCCCATTCGTGTTCTATTTAGCTCCTTATTATGAGTATGTAGCAAGTTGCTTATCAAATTCAGCCTCTTTGAGGGTCAAATATGGTTTTGCAAATGGTGACTGACAAGACATAAACAAGGTCAGCAGGATTTTTTACATAAATGGACATGAATGTATATAACCTAAAATAAGAATAAATTTTAATAAGGGCTGCCCAAAAAGAAAAAAAATGCAGTTGCCATCCTACAGATACTTGCAGAAAGGATAAAATTTACTTTTAGACCTTTTGGGATAGCCCTTATTAATACTTCAGATAAAATTCCTAAGGTTATATTTTCAATCCTTTGGACCGGGTTTCCTCCTTGGCATACAGCCCCGGATGCCCAGTTATGGTGTGATTGGCGATAATACTTTCCGATGGATTGCGTATTTGCGGTGATGTATCTTCGGGATATTGCCTGATACCGTTTCGCACACCTTTCGCTTCCGGTTTGACCTGTTGCCCTTCATGCTCCTTTTCGGTGATTTCGGGTGTAGGCGGCGCAAGTTCCAGCTGTATCTTGCGGTCAAGGGCGGCAAGTTCGGACTTCAACTGTTTCAGTTCTTCCTCCTTCTTCCACACCTTGCCTGCTATCTCCTGCAACTGCGGTATCTCACGTTCCAAGACCTCATTCTTCGCTTTATACTGGTCGATGATGGAGGGGATTCTCTCAATCGCGTTGAGGAAGTTGCGGGCGGCGGCCAACGGGTCAGCCAGCGCCAGATGCCCGTTGTTGTAGGTGTACTTGTAGTTCCCCTCGACCACGAAGCGGTTGTCGGTAAACTCCAATCCCTCTTTGAGTATCCTTTCGCTGACCACCTTTATCGGGAAACCGTAAAACTCTCCAACCTGCGTGTACAACCCTCCGGTCGTGGCATTCTTGGCTATCTCCTGCAAACGCTTTCCGATGACTTTCTCATCGGCGGAATCCACTCCGTCCACCTTTATTATATTAAGGTGATTGCCCTCCTTGTCGGTCTGCACCACAGAGAGGAAGCGGTTCCAGTCCTCCGTCATGGCATCTATGAAAGCTGTGTTGTTGCCCAGCTCGCGGGTCTTCGATTCCAGCTTGAACTCCGAATCACGCTTGCCCTTGTTGAACGACTTGCGTTCCCCTTCGAGCGAGGCGATACGTTTTTCCAGTTTCGCCTTGTCCAGCAGGTCGGTGTTGCCGGATAGCAACGCCATATATTCCGAGAAGTTCATGCCCGATTTCTCGTCCATTGCCCCCTCGTCGATGGTACGCGCTTCCATAGCACCGCTTTTAAGCTGGCTGATGAAAGTCTGCTTGCAGTGCAGGAGGTTGAACTTGTAACTGTCCAGTGATTTTTCCACCGCGTAGATTATTACGTCCACGTTGTTCCCGGCGAAATGCTTGGCTATCTCGTTGCCTGCTCTAACTCCCCGTCCGTCACGCTGTTGCAGGTCGGACGGTCGCCACGGCGTATCAAGATGATGAATTGCCACACACCGTTTCTGTGCGTTCACACCCGTTCCGAGCATGGAGGTGGAGCCGAACAGCACACGCACCGTCCCGGCGTTCATGGCATCTATCACCGCCTTCCGAGCCTTGTCGGTCTTGCACTCCTGAATGAAGCGCACCTCGCTTGGCGGTATGCCGTAGTCCTCCGTCAGTTTGCGCTTGATTTCCGAATAGACGTTCCACCCATCGCCCGGCTGGTAAGTCCCCAAGTCAGAGAAAACGAACTGCGTGCCTTTCTGCGCGTCGTATTTTTGATAATACTCCGCGATTATTTTGGCACAGTGGCTCGCCTTGTTGTCGGGGTGGTCTTCGTAATGCGGGTCTATCATGCGCATGTCGAGTGCCATCTTCCGGGCATAGTCCGTGGCGATAAGCATCTTCGCCTTTTCCTCCGTTTCCGAAAGCGGCAGTCTGCCCAACAGGGTGGCGTCGCCCGTCTTGGCGAATTGCATCAGCTTCTGTATGAAGTCCTCCTGCTCCGGCGTGGGCGGTATGTGGTGCAGTATCTCGTTTTTGTTGGGACGGTCCACGCCCACATCCTCCGCCGTGCGGTAGTCCGTGATTTCATTATAGAAGGCGGCAAGCTCCGGCACTTTGATGAAGTAGCGGAAACGCTCCTTCTGCACCACGTTGTTCGTCACGTTGAACTCAAAATCCGTTGTCTTCTTGGCAAATATCGCCGACCACGCATCAAAACATCGAATGTCCTGCCGTTCCAGCTCCTTCGGGCGCAGGTACTTGAACAGCAGGTACAGCTCAGTCAGCGAGTTGCTGATAGTCGTGCCGGAGAGGAAGGTCGCCCCCAAGTCCTTGCCCGTGCGCTCCTGTATGGTGCGGATAGCAAAGAGCATGTTCAGTGCCTTCTGGCTTCCCTCGCTGTTCCCCAATCCCGCCACACGGTCGTGGCGCGTGTTGAAAGTCAGATTCTTGAACTGGTGCGATTCATCAATGAAAATGTGGTCGATGCCCATCTGCTTGAAGTCCACCACGTCGTCCGTGCGTGACTTTATGGCGTGTTCCACCTTCTCCAATTTCGCTTCAAGGTTATGCTTGCGCTTCTCCAGACCTTTCAGCATCGCCCGCGATACGTTCTTTCCCTGCTGGCGCAGCACTTCGAGGTTTTCCTCCACCGTGTCAAGCTCCGCTTGCAGGATGCGCTGCTGCAACTCCGGCGACTGCGGTATCTTGCCGAACTGGTCGTGCGACATAATGACACAATCGTAGTCGTTGTTCTTGATGTTGTTGAAGAAACGCACGCGGTTGGCGGTCGAAAAGTCTTTCTCCGAAGCGTACAGAATCCTCGCGTTGGGATATGCCGCTTGATAGGTGGCGGCAATCTCCGCAACATTGGCTTTCAGCCCGATAATCATCGGCTTGTGCGCCAAGTTCAGACGCTTCATTTCATGCGCGGCGATGCACATTATCAGCGTCTTGCCGGTTCCAACCTCGTGGTCACAAATTCCGCCGCCGTTCTGTTTCAGCATCCAGACGCAATCCATCTGCGAGGGATAGACGCTCCTGATGCCCCGGCTTGCCAGCCCTTTCAGATTGAGGTCGGGAAAAGTCTGATGCGAGCCGTCATACTTCGGGCGCACGAAACAGTTGAACTTGCGGTTATACATCGTCGTCAGCCGCTCCTTGAACTGTGGCGACTGCTCTTCGAGCCATTCGGAGAAGCCGTTTCGTATCTCGTCAATCTTGGCGTTGGCGAGCTGTATTCCCTCGCTGTCGCGCACCTTGATGTCGTTGCCATGCTCGTCCCTGCCGATGGACTTCATCATGTCGGGACAGGTGTTGTGCAGGGCGTGTTTCAGAAGGTGCATGCCGTCATAGTTACGGTAATACCCCTTCACCAGAAACTCGTCCGTGATTTTCATGGTGCGGTAGCCGCACGCCACCGAAAACTCGTCCATGCTTGCAGAGTAGGCGATTTTCACCTCCGTGTCGAACAGCCGGCTCATGTAGGCGGCATAGACACCCGTCGGAATCCAGCGTTCCCCGAAATTGAAATCAAGGTCTTCAAAAGCGATGCGCGGCGGTTCGGCATCTTTCAGAGCCTCCAACGCCTGCTTCACCTCCGGCATACGTTCACTTTCGGGGTTTTCGCCCATCCAAGCCTCTATGCGTTCCGCTTTCTCTATCACGTTTCCGGCAATAAAGCGGTCCTTAATCTCGTAACCGGTTACGAGCGGATTGTAATAGATGCGCCCTTGCAGGGCTGTGAGCAAATCCTCCGCCGTACTGTCGGTTATCTCCCGCATATAGTCGAGATCGACAGTGCCGAACTTGTTGAGCGACGCGGACAGTGCTTCTTCGGGTGAGCCGACGTTGGCATGGCTCTCCACGGAGAAGGAAACGGGACGCTCGAAGATGTCCGCCTTGACAAACTTCCCGTTCTCCGCCCGTTCCAGCGAAAGGATGTCACGCCCGCCCGCGTCCATCATCACTAACTTCACGTTCTGCTTGGCGTTGAGGTTGCCGTAGCGCATGACAAACTCATCGTAACAGGTGTTTAGATGCTCTCGCCACGGGACATTTGCTTCATGCAGGTTCGATTCATAGCGGTACAGCCGCTCGTAGGCGTCACGGAGTAAAACATACTGTAACGCCTTCTCCTTCTGGTAGCCTTTCAGGTCGAGCGGCTGGAATGTCGCCCCGTATGGCGTGATGTCCTTCAGGTAGCCGATGTTATGACGCCCCCTGTCAGCCACCAGCGACCCTTCGCGCAGGTGCATCTCCGGCGTGCGGTGGTAGGCACGCGGCGAAAGGTCCACGACTTCTTCCTTCGGCTTCTCCGCTTCGATGTCGGGGAAAAGGGAGGTCGCCACCGCTTCCGGTGGGGTATCTGTAACGGCAGGTGCGGTGACTGCTTCCGGCTGTGTTTCCTCCTGCCGTGGTTGCTCACGGGGAGTGTCCGGCACGGCTTTCACTTCCATCTTTTCCGCCGCCGCTTGTTTCTCGTTATGCTGCCTTGCCAGTTCCCGAAGTTCCTTCCTGCGTTCCGGCGTCAAATCCATCATCATCTCGTAGAAGCCGTTGATGGGAGGATTGGTATCCCAGTCCAACGTGGCATAGATGTCGTCCGGGTCGGCAGGCTTGGCGGTGTTCTCCGTTTTAGCCTCCTTGTTCTCTGTTACAGTCTTAGGGGTGGTAGCCGTCGGCACAGCCGTAACATTTTGTGTGACATGCACCTGTGGCTTGGGTAGAACGCGCCTTGCCGAGCTTTCCTTTTTCGCCTCCTTTTTCTTTTTGGCGGTTTTCGGTTGTTGGCTGACTTCTTCCGTCATCCCCCAGAGATCGAGCAAGGATAGCTGCACACCGTCAGAATATTTCGGACGTGGCTCTATCTCCGGCTTTTCCTCTGTGGGTTGCGGTTTCTCCGTCGGAGTTTCCACCGCCTGCATCGAAGATGTTGTTTCCATCTTTATGGCAGTACGCTCCACCTCCTTTTGAACGGTAACTTTTTCTTCCGTTCCCGACTGCCGGATTGAACCCGAATACAGACGCATGGCGAGCCTGTAATGGAAATCCTCGTCGAGCATACGGTGCAAATCCCCGGCGATGCCTGCTGCCTTGCCCTCGTGCAGATAGACCATAGCGGGCTTCCCGTATGGGTCGGTGTCAAGTTTCGCCGTCGTATGCACGATGCGTTCCGGGTGGTGGATGAAATAGGCGTTGTCGGTCAGATCGGTTTTCGTGTCCGTCTGTATTACGGTCATCAGCCGCTCGTCCTGCGACATTTCCTTCTTGCTGAGGTTCTTTTGCAGGACAATCAGGTCACTGCCCACTTCTGTCCCCGCGTTGTCCGTGAACAGGTTGTTGGGCAGGCGTATCGCGGATACCAGATCAGCCTTACTGAACAGCTCGTTACGCACGGAGGTCTTGGTGCTGTTCAATACCCCTTGCGAGGTGATGAACGCCACGATACCGCCGTCACGCACGGCATCCAGTCCTTTGAGAAAGAAATAGTTGTGGATGGCTTTCTGGGCGGAGCGTCTGCCGAATGAGTCGCTCCGCTGAAACTCAGGGTCGAACACGGCTATGTCTCCGAACGGAATGTTGGACACCGCCAAGTCGAAATAATTGTTGAACGGTCTTTCGATTTTCTCAAAACCGCAGGTGCGCGTTTTCTTGCCGGGATAGAGATGCCTCAGGATTGTACCCGTGAGCAGATCCTTCTCGAAAGCCATCACATCCGCATTGGGGTTGTGCCGCAGCATGGAATCCACGAACACGCCAACCCCCGCCGACGGTTCGAGCATACGGGCGGGGCGGACGCTGTAATCTGCCAGCACGTCCGCGATGGTGTCGGTTATCTCTTTGGGGGTGTAGAAAGCGGTCAGCACGGACGCTTTCAGCGAATCCACAAACCGCTTGTACTCTGTTTCGTCCTTGCTGTTCTCACGGATAAGCCTGTGCAACTCCACTGTCGGGGCGAACAGTTCGAGGTCGGATTTCGCCCACCGGACGGCATCCGTCAGTTCCTTTGCAGGGTTGAGGATACATTTCAGACCGCCGAAACCGCAGTACCTTTGAAGTATGGCACGCTCTTCGGTTGTCGCTGTCCTGTTTTCCCTGTCAAGGATGAATGCCGTCCGTATCGCCTCGATGTTGTCCCGCAGTTTCTGTTTGCGGTTAAACGCCATATTCCCCGATGTAAAGGACGGTTGCCCCCGTCAGCTCCGTGTAGAGCAGGTCGTAATCGGAAGACAGGGCGAAGTTGTCGTCCGAAAGGTCATAGACGGAGAACACGTTGCCGACAAGCGGCATGAGTTTCAGAATAAAGGCTTCTTGTTTCTCTTCCGGCACTTCGTCGAAAAACTCGCTCTCCACGACTTCACGGAGAATGGCGTACCGGGAATAGCGCAGCCCGCGCAGCAGCGTGTCCATCGCCTGCTCTTGCGCGCCATCGGCGGGATAGCCTTCGAGCCGCGCCTTTTCATACGTTTCGGCGGCACGGTCGGCCCGTTCCCGTATGAAAGCGGTGTCAGTCGCCTGTTCAAACTTGTTCGTGCGGAGGTAGTCCAGCAGGTACAGACCGTAATAGGAAAAGTCGGTCTGACCCTCGTTTTTCTTCTTGTTGTTCATTACTTTGGAGTTTAGTGGATTGATATTTAACGGGATAATTGATTGGAAAAAGGAAGAAAAAGGCACTCGGTATCCCTCCGAGTGCCACCACTAAATCCAAAGTATGAGTGTAATCCGGTATCGAAGAACAATTCATTACTCTGAACAAGTGGCAAAGTTAGTGCAAATCGAAGACAATACGAAAAAAACTTGTTTGTTTCTATTGTTGAGATGCAGCCTAACTTATCAAAAGTTAGTGATTATTTCCTTTTTTTCGGATAGGAAGACTTGCATTTCTTTTCCGGGAACACGAACGTCGTGTTATATTCCCCGTCAAAGGCGACTATGGCATCGAAGTTCTTGCCCTGCTTGCTCTTGAAGCCTTTGAGCGGCTTGGTGTGCCCGTCGGTGAGCAGGTCTTTGATTTCGTCGTCGGACAGGGTGCGTCCCGCTTTCTGCCGGAACACGGGCAGTCCGCACTCCGTGTTGTCGCAACGTACCACCTTGCCGTAGAACCGCATCCTGCCCGTGCCGCACTTGGGACACGCGCAGCCGGAATCACGGCTGCCGAAGAGCTTGTCGCACGAGAGCAGTTCGGAGGTGATTTCCCGTGTGTACGCCTCTATCTCCTTGCGGAAAGTGTCGGCGGGCAGTTCCCCGCGCTCGATACGTGCCAGTTCCTTTTCCCATTCGCCCGTCATGGCTACATCGGCGATGCGCATCGTCTTCACCACGGAATTGAGGGCGAGTCCCTTTTCGGTGGGAACAAGCGACTTCTTGCAGCGTTCCATGTAACCGCGCTTGAAAAGCGTTTCGATGATGGACGCTCGTGTGGCGGGAGTGCCGATGCCGCAGTCCTTCATCGCCTGCCGCAGCGCGTCGTCCTCAATTTCCTTGCCCGCTGTTTCCATTGCCGAGAGCAGGGTGGCTTCGGTATGCAGCGGCTTGGGTTTGGTCTTTCCTTCGGTGATGGAGGTGGCTTTCAGCGTGAGCGTGTCGCCATCCTGCCAGCCGGGGATGGTAGTTTCCTCCTTTTCCTCGCCATAGACGGCACGCCATCCGGCTTGCTTCACGACACTGCCTTTCACGGTGAACTCCACTCCGGCACATTCTGCCGTGACAGCAGTCACGTCCTTGACGCATTTTTCGGAGAATGCCTCTATCATTCGTCCGGCAATCATCTGATAAATGGTGCTGTCCTCTTTGGAGAGGAAGAGCGGTTTCTCTCCCGTGACGAGCAGGGCATGGTGGTCTGTTACCTTGCCGTCATCCACGCTACGGCGTGTCGGGATGGCTTTTGCCCGCACCTTGTCTTTCCATTCGGGCTGCGTGCCGATAAAGGCGAGTAGCTTGGGGATTTCAGCGAACACGTCTTCGGGGATGTAGCGGCTTCCCGTTCTCGGATAGGTTATCAACTTCTTCTCGTAGAGCTTCTGCGCGATTTCAAGCGTCTGTTCCGCCGTGAAGCCGTGCTTGGCGTTGGCTTCTTTTTGGAGCGTGGTCAGGTCGTACAGCAAGGGAGTTTCCTCCGTCTTCTCCTTACGCTCTGCTTTCGTTACCGTTGCGCTGCCTGCCGCCTTTACCTTATTATATAGCTCCGTTGCCGGTTCTTTCGACTTCCATTTCTCGGAGGATGAGAGTTTCACGACCTCGCCGTCGCAACCGTCTGTTGCGATATGGAGCTGCCAGAATGCTTCGGACGTAAAACGGCGGTTCTCCCAATAGCGTTCACACACCATCGCCAGCGTGGGTGTCTGCACACGCCCCACCGAATACGTGCCATGTCCGGCGGCTATGGATAACGCCTGAGTGCCGTTGAT
The DNA here is from genome assembly GCF_000762865.1 of Prevotella sp. S7 MS 2. Classification (NCBI taxonomy): domain Bacteria; kingdom Pseudomonadati; phylum Bacteroidota; class Bacteroidia; order Bacteroidales; family Prevotellaceae; genus Prevotella; species Prevotella sp. S7 MS 2. Next base: position 98,616 of record NZ_JRPT01000004.1, read on the forward strand.
GCCCACGAGCCAGTCGGATTCGCTCCGCGCTTTGGCGGCGAGGTATAGGTTGTCGTACCTGCTGCCGTCTTCGAGGTTGCGCAGTCCCTCACGGATAGCCTTGTCGGTGAGCGAGCTGATCCACAGACGCACGAAAGGAGTGGTGCAACCCGTATAGTGGTAGAGGTAGCGGAAGATAAGCTCTCCCTCGCGTCCGGCATCGGTCGCCACGATGATTTGTTCGCTTGTGTCGAACAGTCTTTTGATGACTTTTATCTGCGACACCACGCCGCTGTCGGGCTTGTAACCTTTCTCCGTCCTGACCTGACGGGGGACGAGCGTGAATGTGTCGGGAATAATCGGGAGGTTGTCACGGACAAATCCGCGCACGCCGTAGCCGTCGGGCATGGCAAGCTGAACGAGGTGTCCGAATGCCCATGTCACGGCATAGCCGCCTCCTTCGAAATATCCTTCCTCTCTCTTTGTCGCGCCCACGATGCGGGCGATTTCACGTGCCACGGAGGGCTTTTCTGCAATGATTGTCTTCATGTTTTCTTGCTTTTTTGTTGATACTTTGGATTTTATTTTGGATTCAGTGGCGGACACGGGATTACATTTTCATGCCTTTGTTGTTCTTCTTTTTCGGCTTCTCCTGCTGCTGTTGCTGGCGGTCGTCCTTTGGGGCGGTCTGACCTTTCTGCAAAGGCTCTTTCAGGTTCTTTGTCGCCTCGTTGGTTTTGCCCTCGTTGTTCACCGCCACCTGTGTGCGGCTCTCGTTGGACGGGGCGACCTGCTGGGCGTTGTCGGGGTTCGTTTCGTAGCGGTACGGGCGGCCCTTCTCCGGGTTGAACTTGATATACATCGTGGCATGGAAGCCCTGCTTGTCGGTCACGTTCTCCAGTTTCACGGCTTTACCCGCCACGTAGTCGGCTTTCTGCTTGTCGGTGAAGTTCACGCCGCTCCATTTGCTGATGGGGCGGATGCTGCCGTCCTCGTTCATCCACGTGTTGCGGCGTTGCTCCTTCTTGGTCTGTGCGGCATTTTCCCCGCCTTGCGCCTGACTTTTCGAGGTGTCACCTTTGGCTTCCTGCGTCTGTGCGGTACGGGGCGACCTTCCGGTTCCCGGCACGAACTCCACGCCGCGCTGCTCCACGTTCACTTGAAGGGTGGTGACGAACTTCCTGCCGTCGTTGCGCTCGATGAGCTTGTCGCGCACGGGCAGTCCGGCGCGGAGCATGTCCTGCTCCTGTTTGGTGATTTCCGTCTTGCCGATGCGCTCCGGGATGCGCACCTTGTTTGCCGGAATGTCCGTGATTTCATTCGTCTTGCGGTCGATGCTGATGTAGGAGGGGATGATTTCGCCCGTTTCCCTGTCCACAATGTCCACGACCCTGCCGAGGTTGCCCGTTTCGCGCAGGTTCTTCCGGTCATCGTCGGAGAATTTGTGTTCCTTGTACTCATCTAACTTCTGCTCCTTGCGGATGAAGTGCGGCACGAGGCTGACATTTCCCTCGCCGTCCTTCTTGAAGGAGAGGCGGGCGTCCAGCTCGAATGATTCGCCGCCGAAGGTGGGCTTGACCTTTACCAAGTCGGACTTGCCGTAGTGGAGCATCTTCGTAAGGTCTCCGGACTTTTCAAGGTCGTCACGCTTCACGCCCCATCTGTCCTCCAGCTCCTGCCAGTTGATTTTGCTCTCGTTGATGGGTTGGTAGCCCTGTCTGCCCTGCGTCTGTTGCGGGCTTTCCTGCTGTTCTTTCTGTTGTTCCATGTTTTCCTGTTTTTGAGGTTCTTGTTTCTCTGTCTTTTGTGCCGCCATCTCTTCCTGCACCTGCTGTTGATAAGGGAAGGTGTCGATTTTGTGCGGTGCAAGGATTTGTTTGTTCTGGTACGGATGCTGAAGCAGGTCTTTCATCACGCCAAGCATGGAATCCACTTGGTCTGCCGCGATGCGGTAGAAACCGAAGCGGCTGGGTTCCTTGCACTGCCGGAAGAAGTTCTTGAAGAAGTTGTCCAGCACGTCGCCGTGTCGGTCGAATTGCAGGAAACTCTGCGCGTTCTCAGCTTTCGCAGGGGTACGCTTGGGTGTGTCGTCTGCATTCAGCCCGGCTACCACGCTGATCTCGCCCGTCTTCTCGTCACGGACTACCAGCACGTCCTTTTCGTCTTTTTTCTTTGCCATTTGAAAAATGTTTTAATGGGTTATTTATGAAAGAAATTATGGATACGAGCCTTGTAGAAGGCTATATCTTCTTTTTTGAAGTCCTTGATATGGTTGGAAAGGAATGTCAGCACATCCTCCTCGCTGTAATAGGTTTTCTTGCCCAGTGTCTTGTAGGGCAATGCGCCGACACTGCGGTAGCGTTGCAGTGTGCGCTTGCTTATCTGGAGCAGCATGCACAAATCCTGATTGTCGAAAAGGCGGATGCTTTCCGTGATAGTAGGCTGTTTCCCCTCAGCCTTCATCGCCAGCAGCAGTTCGTCCTGACGGTCGAGCCGTTCCATCAGCTTCTGCATCCAGCCCTCGAAGTTGTTTCGTGTGAGCAGTTCCATGACCTATGTCCTCCTTCCTTTTGGTTTGCCGCCAGTGCGCAGCGTGTGGTTGCGTTTCAATTCCTGCGGTGTCGCCGCGTCCTCGTTGACGGCACACGCTTCAAGCAGGCGGTCTATTTCCGACTGCCGGTAGCGGCATTTACCGCGAAGCACGACATAACCGATGCGTTGCTCGCTGCGCATACGCTGGAGGGTGCGGGTACTCACGTTAAGCAGGTGCGCCGCCTCGCGTGTGGTGAGCAACCTGTCGGGCGATGCCGCTTTCTTGTCGCCGGAGGCGGCACGGACGTGTGCCGCAATCTCCGCTATCTGTTCCGTCAATGACCGGAAGGCAGAACTTTCCATCGTTATCACTTTCATATTCAGTCCTTTATTTTTGTTTATTTTCATGAACATAGGCTGCGCCTCGGCATACCGTTCAAGCAAGTTTGACGCTCTACACTCGGCTTGCTCTATGTTTCTGCGACAAAATTCGGCAATAAACAAAAGGGGCTTTAACAACTCACTACGTGACTCACGTAAGATTTTTACGGAAGATGGCTCCGTAACCCGGTCAAACGGTGCAACAGGCAGCCTTTCAGCGGAAAACGGTACGTGTTAAGGGCTGCATCGTTACCTTTGCGGGCAAACCGATAATTGCATGAATATGGAAATAGTATCTATCGAGAAAAAGACTTTCGAGATGATGGTGGCGGCATTCGGCGCACTCTCGGAGAAGGTCGCCGCCCTAAGGCGCAAAAGCGACACGGGGCGCATGGAAAGATGGCTCACGGGCGAGGAGGTCTGCGGGCAGTTGAGAATAAGCCCGCGCACGTTGCAGACGCTGCGCGACAGGCGGCTTATCGGCTACTCGCAGATAAACCGCAGGTTCTATTACAAGCCGGAGGAGGTTAAGAGGTTGATACCGCTTATCGGCACGCTCTATTCGCACGGCAGATGATTTGATTTATTCACCCACTGAATCCGAAGTTATGATGAACGAGACCAACGATGTTTTTACGATGGAAGACGAGCCGATAGCCTCTGTGATGCAGGATATGCGCAAAGGCTCGAAATGGCTGTT
>NZ_JRPT01000005.1:0-96284 GCF_000762865.1 Prevotella sp. S7 MS 2
CGAGATTTTAAGTGCAACATTGATGTGAGTCAAGGGAAAAGACAAGCTTTTTCGCAAAACAGCAAGAATTGACAAACCATAATATACAGCTTACAAACTAACAAAAGCAAACGGCAAAAGATCCTTTACAGAGTTTACAATATAAACTCCATCTGTACCATATAAATATACTTCCATATCAGAATGATAACGCTCTTCTATCTCTAACATCACTTGTCGACATGCTCCACAAGGGGTTATCGGCGATTCTAGCATTCCCTTATCATTTCGTGCCGCAATGGCAATTGCCTTTATTGCCTGCATAGGTTGTTGAGCTTGGGCAGCAAAGATAGCTGTACGTTCAGCACACAAACCAGAAGGAAATGCCACATTTTCCTGATTTGCCCCTATCACAACATCCCCATTATCAAGCAACAAGGCTGCTCCGACATAAAAGTGACTGTAATCTGCATACGAATTCTGCGTTGCGGCAATAGCTTTATCTATCAATTCTTGATAGACAGCGTCCAATTCTTCTTTCCGACAATATTTATATGAGATTTCAATTTTACGATTTTCCATATTAACTATATCTTTATTTATATTCTAATCTTTTGTACTCTGTCTTTCATAAGCTCCAATATCAGGATGTTCTAATCTAGGTATTCCTGTCCTATCAGTATACGAGGATTTGGATTTATCTCCTTTATCATTTGCCAAAGATGCTGATGATAAGCGGAAATCATATACTAAATTTCGTTCGTCAACCTTCATAAAGTTCTTCTTTCCTGCAGCGATGGTATCATCCACATTCTCATATTGCACATTCAAAAAACGATTGACATTCTCACTTGTAGGCTCTACTGTGCGCAAAAGGCATGATGAAAATTGATAATTAAAGGTCGATGCTTTATTATTAGAACCTCCAATAACATCCTTAGCATAACCTGTTATCAAACTATTATCACACGTAAATAACTCAAGCGCACCACTCGAATTAGAGATATTCAAAGCATATCCACGCGCAGAATCAAAAGGATAGAACTGCGCTATCGTGCAACCTTGTACCTCTACGCGTCCACCATTCGCAAACAGACAATCATTCAAACTGTTCGATAATTGACTATCATGAATCTTTAAATGAGCCGATTGAGCAGTAACTCCATAGCCTTTACAATTATGTATGGTGGAATTAGAAATGGTCAACTCAGAATTCTCATCGCATTGCACACCAGTATGCGCCCCATGCAATTCGACATATTGCAGTCGATTGTTCGTAGATTCAGAGTAAAACCGTAGCCCACCCCACTGTCCACTCACACGGTCATAAGGCAAATAGTCGAACACTCTGTCCAATCTATCGCCACGCATCAAAACTTCAGAATCCTTGTTCCCCTCACAGACAAGTGTCCCTTTTACATCAATTCCGGCACCATCATGAAAATACAAAGATGTTCCTCCAGCAATGCGAAGCGTAGCTCCACGGCTAATCGTTACCTTACCATATATTATAATAGGTGTAGATGAAGCCAATTGGGTATCTTCACTAACTACTAGATTATTCATTTTCAAAGCATTCCAAGTCCACGCTTTCAAATGAACCTTCTGCTCTACTCCACTTTCCAACTTAAAAACAAGTTCATCCTGACACAGTTGTGGTTTATCTTGATTGGTCGTTGGGGCTGTAAATTCCACATAAACTCGCAGGCTATCTCCACTACGAACCTCCAAGTCGTTTACTTGATAACCCGCTGTTTTACCTAGATATACTCCGTCAATATTTGCTCTAAAACCGTTTTGATTTCCACCAGCCAACTTCGCATTGGCCAATTTAATTCCTTCTCCCGAACGATTATAAACCCAAAACGAACGCGTAGACGAAGGTATATTGGAAAACACAGTATCAATTGATACCGTATCAGCAGAATAGACTAACATCTTATTCGGTGAAGTTGTGAACGATTCTTCGTTCATACAAGACACTGATACAAGCGAGAATACCGCTACTAAAAATATAAAACAAAATGTTCTCATCACTTATAATAACGAAAATCACCTGTTTTTATTTCTTACATACCAAGAATGGGTGAAGAAATTGTATATGATTAAAGATAATACCACCAAACATAAAGCCAACAAAAGCACCTGCTCTCGACTGGCTTGAAGAAAATAAAAGCTAACAAACAAGCCAACCGCCAATCCTCCTTCCCACAGCAGAAAGAACGTACTCTGCGAAGTACCACGTTCACAATGACGACTTAACTTAATGAGAAACAACAAAGTACGCGAACTTACTAAACCAACACCTAAGCCTAATAAGAATGCCGAAATCCATAAATGTGTCAATCCATGACGAAGATACATAATCAATATAGAGGCTCCAATACAAAGAAAACCTGAAATATTTTCACTCTTCAAATCGGCATTTGCAAACGCAAACTTCTCTGCAAGGAGAGCTACCAAGAAGCCTCCCATCAATAAAGCATAGAATGTTTCCGAATGGCTCAAACTAAAAAGTAAGCCAACAGCAATAGTTGTTAATAAGAAATTAAAGAACAACATGGCTCCATGCGACAAGAAAAATCGGTCGAAACTCATAACATGTGCATCTTCTTCCGGGGCTCTAAAAGAAAAATGTACGACCGAAAGGAACACAAAAGCAAGCACAGCTAATACAGCCGAAACCAAAAATGTATCAAGAATATTGAATTTAAACACCACCAACATTCCCACAACCGGTCCCAACGACAAAGCAAAACGACGAAGCCAAGCTGCCGAATAATTTGCTTCCGTACGATAGAACGACTCGCAAGAATCAATGACCAACGTACTTGCAAGAACCATCTCGGCCAATCCAAAGAATGCTCCCAACAAGAAACGCATAGCCAACATGCCAACTGCAAGTCCCCCCTGTGAGAACAATCCTGCATTCTTAAACATCAACCACATCAACACATACAAAGCCGCTACTACCAAAATAGCCTCCTTGCACACCAAATGTCGACATCTGGATTTGACCAAATAAGAGCAAAATGCCCCCAAGGCAAACAGGCCTATACCATAAGTTCCGAAAGCTAAACCTACAATATCAGAAGATGCAAAGTAGGTTTTACCCAAATAAGGTATCGACACCATCTGCACATACACAGACATGGTCAAGAACAATCCCACCAATGCCAGCATCCAAAAACTACGATGCCATAATCCTATGTGTATAGGGGAGTTTTGCGTATCCATTGCATTATCTCTAACAAAAATATCAATAACTTTCGTTGCCGTTTGGAAAATCAACCTCTTTGACTGCATTGATATAATCCTCTACCCCTGCCGTCATCTGCCCTCTTAATTCTGCAAACCGTCTCAAGAACTTTGGTTTGAACTCCTCTGTCAACCCCAGCGCATCTGCATAAACAAGGATTTGCCCATCAGTAGCATTACCCGCGCCGATTCCAATAGTTGCACAAACCACCGATTCAGTAACCTTTGCCGCCAATGCTGCAGGTATTTTCTCTAGCGTAATACCAAAGCATCCCGCTTCTTCTAGTGCATGAGCATCGGCCAACAACTTCTCTGCTTCAGCCTCTTCTTTCGCTCTCAACCCATAACCACCAAACTGATGGATACTTTGAGGGGTCAGACCAAGATGCCCCATCACCGGAATACCAGCATTGACAATAGCCTTTACCGTATCAACAATTTCAATACCACCCTCCATTTTCAATGCATCAACACCGGTCTCCTTCATGATTCTAATAGCATTTCGGAGCGCTTCTTCCTTGCTTATCTGGTACGATCCCATCGGCATATCACAAATTACCAAAGCATGCGAAACTGCTTTTGCCACCGATTTTGCATGATATATCATTTCATCAACAGTGATCGGGAGCGTATCAGCATTTCCTGCCATCACGTTGGAAGCCGAATCTCCTATCAAAATTCCATCAATGCCGGCAGCATCTATAATGCCGGCTGTCGTATAATCATAAGCAGTCAACATAGCTATCTTTTCACCGGAATTCTTCTTCTCAATGAATGTTTTGACCGTAACTTTCTTCTTATCTGTAGTTAAATATCCCATTTTAAATATTCTTTTATACATTCATACTCACTCATCTAGTAAGTATTCCATTTTAACTATATTTCTATCAATTTGGTGCAAAGGCCTAACAGTAGTGCTGCTTCCATTTTGCAGCGAAACTGCATAGGCTTGTCAGCAAGACTGCCAAACGTTTGCAGCAAGCTCATATCATTTCAACATGAAGCAGATTGTGGACTCTTACCCTGTTTAAAAGCACTTACTAACTCTTTAAAACCCTTATTTATATAATCCGTCCATACCACATCTGCATACGGAAGGATAGCTTCTTGGGGATTTGTCGTAGCCAAACCAACAACAAACATTTGCGCCGAACATACCGCACGCAGCCCATTATAGCTATCTTCTAAACCTACACAAACTTGTGGAGAGGCCCCAAAATGCTGAGCACCAAGCAAATAACATTCCGGATGGGGCTTACCATTCGTAAAGTCTTCGCTCGTAAAAATATGGTCAAACAAGTCTAAAAATTCCTTATGCTGCGCATATACATTCTGCATCTTAGGCCGATTACTGCTCGTTACTACGGCAGTCTTTACTCCATGCTTGCGTAAATCTAGAATAAATTCGACCACACCGGGCAGATAATCAAAGTGCATCTGAGTTTCAAATTTATTCAGTCGTTGAGTGATTTGTGGCTGTTCAGACCGAACATGCCCGAAATACTTATCGTAAATTTCGACAAGAGTTTGTCCCTTTATCTTTTGTTCCAAATTGGGAATATCAGGTTGATAACGTAAACACTCGCCTCTCCAAAACTCTGTATATTGAGGTTCCGTATCGAAAACCACTCCATCCAAGTCGAAGAGCGCGACTTTGAGTTCTTCCATTTTCACCTTATTTATTAATATTAGATGCAAAGTTACAATCTTTTTATGTAATTTTGCCCACGATTATGAAGAAATTACTGGTAGCAGCTTTGGTTGCATTGCTTGTAGTCTCATGCGGAAATTATGGTCATTCCATTTCCAAGTTGAAGGATATTGAGTTCGACAGTGTGACTGTGGATTCAGTATATAACTTGACGAAAGAACCCAACTCGCCTCGTATTTCGATTTCATTCAGGATATTGTATGCAAAAGGTAAAAAGGCCAATATCATCAACGATAGCCTTCTTCAATCCGCAATGTTAGGATATAGAAGCATTAGTGCTCACAACAATCATCTATCCTTTAAACAGCGTATAGACACCATTGCCTCGCTACTAATTGCCGATTACAAGGATTCATATTCTGATATGTATATGCTAGACCGCAATAATCCTGATAATTATAATTTCAAATGTCACATCAGAACAAAGGTTGAAAGCTTCAAAAACAACATCATTACATATACGGCAAATGTGTATTATCGACTGAACAAGGAATTAGAAGTACACCTACCAGTTGCCCTAAACTTCAACGCAAATACCGGACAACTTATCCATTTGGACGATTTATTTGTCAGCGGATACCAACCATTGCTGAACGAAATAATAGAAAAGGAACTCATTGAGCAATTCCATGCTGGTGACCAAGCCGGCTTGAGAAAAATGAAAATATGTGCTTACACACCGATATATCCGTCTGAAAATTTCATTTTGAAGAAAGATAAAATTATATTTGTGTACGAACAAGAAGAAATTGCCCCACACGACAAAGGAGAAATACGTGTAGCCATTGACAACGAAGAACTAACAAAAATACTCAAATAGATATTTCATGATAGATATTATCACTAAATATTTCCCAATTTTATCTGAGACGCAGTTGGAACAATTCCGCCAACTGATGCCTCTGTATACTGATTGGAATGCTAAAATCAACGTGATTTCTCGAAAAGACATCAACAATCTCTATGAACACCACGTGCTTCACAGTCTAGCTATTGCCAAGAAGATAGCCTTCAATGATGGAACCAAGATACTAGATTTCGGTACCGGCGGAGGTTTTCCCGGCATTCCATTGGCTATACTGTTTCCAAACTGCGAATTCAAACTCATTGATGGGACGAGTAAGAAGATTCGCGTAGTTCAAGAAGTTGCACAAGCTATTGGACTGAAAAACATTACAGCCGAGCACCTAAGAGGTGAAGATGAAGATGGGAAATACGACTTCATCGTGAGCAGAGCAGTCATGCAACTATCATCATTAATGCCCATTATTCGCAAGAATATCAAGAAAGAGTACTGCAATAAGCTGCATAATGGATTGTTATGTCTGAAAGGTGGAGACCTAACGAACGAACTTGCTCCATTCAAAAAACAAGTACAAGTAACTTCACTCGACACCTATTTCGAAGAAGACTGGTTCAAACAAGATAAGAAACTCATCTATATTCCGATTTAATATGCTGAACATCAAGAAATTTGTATGCAATATGATTCAGGAGAATTGCTACGTTGTGAGCGATGAGACACGCCAATGTGTCATCATTGATTGCGGTGCATACTATCCTGAAGAGCGTCAAGCCATCGTACAATATATCAAAAATGAACAGCTCACTCCTGTCCATTTACTGGCCACACATGGCCACATTGATCATAACTTCGGCAACAATACCATTTATGACGAGTTTGGGTTGAAAGTTGAAGCGCACGCCAACGAAGAGACAAATATGCAGCAACTAGACGCTCAGGTAAAGTCTTTTGTAGGTGTAACACTGGACTACACACTTCCACCTGTCGGGAAATATCTGCACGATGAGGATACAATAGCATTCGGTAACCACCGATTGACTATTATACCGACTCCCGGTCACACGGCCGGTGGGGTATTTTACTATTGCCAAAAAGAAAACTTGGCTTTTTCAGGAGACACGCTGTTCCGTCGCTCTATAGGGAGAACAGATCTTGGAGGCTCCATGTTCCAGATTATACAAAGCCTCCGTATGGTATGTCAGTTACCCGATGAGACTCGCATTTATCCCGGACACGGAGAGTCGACAACCATTGGAGAGGAACTAGCCGAGAATCCATATTTGGACAGATAAAGCTATAAAATTGAAACAGAGGGTTGAAAAAATAATACTGGGTATCGACCCCGGCACCAACATCATGGGATATGGAGTGCTGAAAACGAAAGCTAACAAGGCTTCATTGATTGCAATGGGTGTCATCGACTTGCGTAAGATAGGTGATATGTACTTGCGTCTAGGTACCATTTTTAAGAGAGTTACGGGCATCATAGACGAATATCTACCGGATGAAGTAGCCATAGAAGCACCATTTTTTGGTAAGAATGTACAATCAATGCTGAAACTTGGGCGTGCTCAAGGTGTAGCTATTTCAGCTGCAATCCTACGCGATGTGCCGATTCATGAGTATGCTCCACTGAAGATTAAAATGGCTATCACAGGACAAGGACAAGCCAGTAAGGAGCAAGTGGCAGGTATGTTACAGAAGATTTTACACATTCAAGAGCAAGACATGCCAAAGTTTATGGATGCCACCGATGCCTTAGGAGCTGCCTATTGTCATTTTTTGCAAATGGGAACACCCATAACCGACGCTACACACTATAATAGTTGGAAAGACTTTGCTAGAAAGAATCAACAGCGAGTTAGCAATAACGATTAAACTAGGATATGAATCATAAGATAATATCTATCCACCAAGGGATTGCCCGAATGCCGGAATGGCGTTTTACACAGCCCGTTGATTTCGAGATGTGTAAGGGAGAACAAATTGCCATCGTTGGTCCTAACGGTGGCGGGAAGTCGATGTTGGTAGATATTATCATTGGAAAACATCCACTCATTACCCACAGTCCTGAATATGATTTTACCCCTAGCAAGAAACAACTCGTTAGTGAAAACATCAAATACATCACATTTAGGGATTGCTATGGAGGAGATAATGACCGTACATATTTCCTTCAACAAAGATGGAATCAACAAGAAATAGATACAGAGACTCCTACGGTTGGCAGCAAACTAGAAGAGGCTTTCTTGCTATCCGGTGAAGATACACCTAAGCATAGAGCACTACAACAGCATATCTACGAATTGTTTGGGCTGGAGAATCTGCTAGATAAGTATATCATCTTACTGTCTAGCGGCGAGCTTAGAAAGTTTAAACTAGCCGGAATGCTATTCTCTAATCCTAGAATTCTGATATTGGATAATCCTTTCATAGGCTTGGATGCCGAAACAAGAGATAAGTTAAAGGTGCTTTTGAAAACGCTTGCAACAGAAGAAGGATTGCTGATTATCTTGGTTTTAAGTAAAACCGATGATATTCCAGACTTTATTACGCATGTCGTTGAAGTCAGCGATATGACGGTAAAACCTAAACGTCTCGCTGCTGACTTTATAAAACAGCAGGCCGAAGTACCTGCTCACATATTGGAAGAAAGCAAACGAAGCCTTATCTTAAATCTGCCTGCAAAAGATAAAGTCTACCATGCCAAAGAGATAGTAAGGATGAACCATGTCAAGATACAATATGGTGAACGTACAATTCTCAAGGATTTGGACTGGACAGTAAGGAATGGTGAGTGTTGGGCATTAAGTGGTCAAAACGGTTCGGGAAAGTCAACACTGCTTAGTTTGGTGTGTGCCGATAATCCACAGAGCTATGCTTGCGACATCACACTGTTTGATCAACCGCGTGGTAGTGGCGAAACTATATGGCAAATCAAGAAACATATTGGATATGTTTCACCTGAATTACATCGCGCTTATCAAAAAGATATGCCTGCCATTCGAATTGTTGCCAGCGGGTTAAAGGACTCTGTAGGCTTGTATAGCAAACCAAATCCAGAGGATTATGACGTTTGTCGATTTTGGATGCGTGTCTTTGGACTGAAAGGATTGGAAGATAAAAGTTTCTTAAAACTATCTAGCGGAGAACAAAGATTGGTTTTATTGGCACGTGCTTTCGTCAAAGATCCGGAATTACTCATCCTAGATGAGCCTCTACATGGTTTGGATTTAAGAAATCGAAGATTAGTAAAAGATATAATAGAAACATTCTGTAAACGCCCGAACAAGACGCTGATAATGGTTACACATTACAAAGAAGAACTTCCAGCATGTATCAACAACTATATATATTTGACGAAAAACTAACATTTGGAAATATGAAAAGAGTATTATTTGTTTTAGCCTTCATTGGCTTTACATTCACTTCGGTAAGCGCACAAAACGTTTACAGCGAAATCAAACGTTTGTCTGAGGCCGTAGCCAATGACCAAACAAAGGACATAGAAACACGAAAGATTGCCACTTTCAAGGTTGATGAACTGAACTATATGGCTGCCAAGAGTGCCGAGCTGATGCCGGATAGCAGCATGCGTATGCTTGATTATCAAGCTTATGCCATGTATGAATACGTGAATTTGTTCCTCGACAAACTCACCAAAGCAGAGAAGAAGACCGACAAAGACGAGGTAAAGGAAATCTTCAAAGTAGCTTCTATCAACAATAGTCGCTTCAATGACATGGACAAAGAATTGGTATTGGCCTATTATTCAAACCCAAACTACATAACACAGTTCAGTCTTGATACCGATTGGGTAAAAGCTTTGAGAGATGTAAAAGAATCTTTGGGGATTGAATAATCCCCATCCATCCTAGTTTGGAATACGGTTTCGGTAATAATACCAGAACCAATACGTGTCCCCATAAGAATCCCTTAGCATGCTATAGCGTTCTAAGGGATTCTTACTTTTATGTTGTAAGGACTCAAAATCTTGGAAGTCTGTATCAAGTATATCATTATGATAAGAGAGCAAAGGATTTTTTCGCAAATGATTATACAATACCAAAGCCTCTCTATAATGTTTAGGCAGATTCGTTAAAGAATCATGATGCTGTCTCAATGACTGTACGAACAAATCTAACTTACCATCAATCAGATAAGCACACAACCTATAATCATCAAGCTTCTTGTTCACCTTATGATGCTTACTCATATATTGGAAGTAGCGATAAGGGGGCATATATTGCTTAAACCAACCACCAAGAGACTTGTATAATCGGCTCTCTGGAAACATCATAAACTTGACACTACTACCATTAGGTAGCATAGACATAGTTCCACCAACCAAAGGATATTCGAATAACTTTTCTCCTAATTGATTCGTTTCGGACAATGCGGTGATACGAATAAGAGTGAGACTTGAATCAGAAGCATTCTCTCCCTTCCCTATTGTCAATGCCTTTTGATAGTCACCATCCAACAACGCCTGCTCAGCTTGCATTCGATAATGGAATACATCATCATGGTTTGCAAACAACCCAACTAGAAATATCATACAAGCCATCGTCAACAAGTTTATCCACATATCTTTTGAAAATAGTCCATGAGATGGTTTTAACGTATCAGGTAATTGTATTTGCAATACCAACCACACCAAACCTACATAGCAAACCACTAAAATGGGAATTGCATAAAGCCAACCACCCCAAGAAAGACCACCATCTATGTTTGGACTTATATCAGTAATGACTGTTAATATCAATAAAGATGGGAAATAAGTCAGTGCATGTACCTTTCCATCCAATCGTGTCCAAAAGTAGATTCCTAACTGTATCAGCCATAAAACGGTTGTAATCAAGGTAGCTCCAATCTCTCTATTATAGTGCGTTTGTCCCTTTGACAAGACATGTTGAGCTACAGCCAAGACATCGGCTTGGAAACTATAAAGGTATAAGAATGTAAAAACGAGAAAAACAATAGCGCATGCCATTCGAATAATGACAGTGCTATTGGTATAAGAAGATCTCATAAATCAATTTTTCTTTAGTACAAATGCAGTACGCGCAGGTAAATATAACTTCAACCATTCCTTATGTTCATTGACATACAATGGATCATAAGTAGTTAGATGTACGATAGAGTCATCATTCAATCCATTCCCTCCAAATTCCTTTGCGTCCGTATCTAACACCACATCATAGCCTCCTGTCTGCACCAAGAAACCATAATCTGTAAACGAATTGACCGGAGAGAAATTGAATACAAACAATAGATTGCCACGCATAAAGGCCAATACTTGGTCGCCATCATTGTGCCAAATCTCTTGAACATTCGTCAAATTGAATCGCTTCTCACTCTTGATAACTTTCAACATGGCTTTGTCAAAGTCACTCAAATAGTGATAATCCAATTCTAGATTATCCACAAGATTCCATTGTCTACGCGCATATTTATGGCTCCAACCATTTCCTTCTCGTGGGAAATCTATCCATTCAGGATGCCCAAACTCATTTCCCATAAAGTTAAGATAGCCACCATTGATGGCTCCGGCAGTCACAAGGCGTATCATTTTATGCAAGGCTATGCCACGGTGAACGGCTTCATTCTCATCCCCTTTCTTGAAATGCCAATACATATCAGCATCTATCAAACGAAAAATAATAGTCTTATCACCTACCAAAGCTTGGTCATGACTTTCGCAATAAGAAATAGTCTTCTCATCACTACGACGATTTCTCACTTCCCAGAAAATGGAGCTAGGCTTCCAATCCTCATCTTTCAGCTCCTTAATAGTCTTTATCCAGAAATCAGGAATATTCATAGCCATGCGGTAATCAAACCCATAACCACCATCTTCAAAGCGTGCTGCCAAGCCCGGCATGCCACTAACTTCCTCAGCTATCGTTATCGCGTGCTTGTTAACTTCATGTATTAACTTATTGGCTAAAGTCAGATAACATATCGCGTTATCGTCTTGTCGACCATTGAAATAATCACCATAGTTAGTAAAAGCCTCTCCTAGCCCGTGACTATAATACAACATGCTGGTCACACCATCAAAGCGGAAGCCATCGAAACGAAACTCTTCAAGCCAATACTTACAATTGGAAAGCAAGAAATGAACCACATTGTCCTTCCCATAATCAAAACATAAGCTGTCCCAAGCCGGATGCTCGTGACGGTCGCCCGGATAGAAATATTGATTCGGGTCGCCTGCTAAATTACCCAAACCCTCCTTTTCATTCTTCACAGCATGAGAATGTACCAAGTCCATAATGACTGCTACACCATGCGAATGAGCTTCATCTATTAATTCCTTCAATTCTTCCGGCGTACCAAACCGGGATGAAGAAGCAAAGAAAGAACTTACATGATAACCGAAACTTCCATAGTATGGATGCTCCTGTACGGCCATCATTTGTATACAGTTATACCCGTCTTTGATAACGCGTGGAAGCACTTGTTCCTTAAACTCACGATAAGTTCCCACCTTTTCTGCATCCAAACCCATTCCTACATGGCATTCATAGATGAGCAATGGGTCCTTATGTGGAGTGAATTTAGGCTTCTTCCAGATATACGCAAGTGCCGGATTCCACACCTGAGCAGAAAATATTTTCGTCCTTTCATCTTGTACAACGCGTGTTGCCCAAGCCGGAATACGCTCGCCTTCTCCCCCATCCCAGATGACGTACATCTTGAATAAGTCACCGTGTTTGACTGCTTTTGCACTCAATTTCAGTTCCCAATCCCCGGTCTCCGAGATACGGGTTGCACGATAACGGTCTGTTCGTTGCCAATCATTGAAGTCGCCTACCAAATAGATTTCTTTCGCATTGGGTGCCCATTCACGGAATACCCAACCTCTCGAAGTCTTATGTAAACCATAATACTGATATCCATTAGCAAAATCACTCAGTGTCTTTTTACCTTGACTAGTCAATTGGTTAATTTTCCATAGCGCATGTTCATGCCGCCCCCTTATAGCATCTTCATAAGGTATCAAGTATGAATCATTCTTAACCAATCCTATGTGCGAAGGCGCAGTATTCGTCTTCTTCAATGCAGTTTCTTTTGCCTTCTTTACCATATCGTGTTTATTTTAATTTCCAGTTAGTACATAGCAACCTTGAAGATTGCCTTCTTTAATTCTGCAGACTCACATATCCCCGGTGCATGTCCGTCTTGTGGAAGACATATAACCATATTTCCGAGTTTACAAGTTAGGAATGTCTGACATGAGACTCCTTCCACTTTAGCGAAATCCTTCTGCACATCAAAATCCACACTTGGCAATTCCGCAACAGGAGTATAGCCATATTCTTCTTCCGAAGTCAGTGGTATTGCTATATCCATCATCTTATGGTGATATTCCAATACAGCATCTTCCCGCTGCTTACCTTTCACCAAATCTATATTCACATAGACATTCTCACCGTCTATAAGATGCCTGCCTACAGGCAAGTCAATTAAAGAATGCGTTTCTACAAATTTACAAACCAAAGCTATACGAGGATTGAGTGCCGTATACATCTTTAGGTTTTCAAGTTTATCAATAATCATCTGATGCTAATTTTCAAATCGCCTTCCCAATTCATATCGCCCTTTCTTGACGATTTGACCATTCCGATCTTTCTCCACAAACTTACCATCACGCCGGCCATCTACATAACTTCCTTCAAAACGATTGCCGTCTTTATCTTCTTCCAAAGCAATACCATTGGGTACACCTTTCTTATATGTACCGCGGAACTTGCTTCCATTGGCATAGTGAATAATCACTTCTCCATTGAGTTCGCCATTCTTGAAAGTTCCTTCAAAGACGTCACCATTCTTCTTAGTCAACTTTCCTATACCGTTTTGCAAGTCATCTTTCCACTGTCCGGTATATATATCGCCATTCGACCATGCCAAAGTACCCTGCCCATCTTTGTTTCCTTCAAAGAAATGGCCGGTATATTTATCACCATTAGCGTATCTGAAAATTCCTTCACCAGTACGTTCGCCCTGCACATAGTCGCCTTCATACATGTCGCCATTTTGGAATTTATAGATTCCACGACCATTTTGTATGTCGTCTTTCCATTGTCCTATGTAAGCATCACCGTCTGCATACTTGTTTACTCCTTTCCCAGAACGCTGGTTATCTACCCACTGTCCATCGTAAGTAGTGCCATCTCCCCAATCAAAGATGCCCTTACCGCTCTTTTGGTCGTTCATCCATTGCCCATCGTAATAAGCCCCACTGGAATACGTATACTTTCCCTTCCCTTGACGTTTATTCTCTACCCAGTCACCGGCATACTTATCACCATTATAATAATACATCACTCCATGGCCTTGTTGCTTATCTCGAAACCACAGTCCTACATACTTATTATTGTTGAGGAAATAAAAGGTACCACGCCCATGACGCTGGTCTTGAAACCATTGACCATCATATTTTTTACCATCGGCATAGGTATAGATACCGGTACCTTGCCTTTTACCTTTCAGATATTCACCTTCATAGGTATCGCCATTGCCAAATACGGTACTTCCTTTACCTTGTGGTCGGCCTGAAACCATCTGCCCTTTATAGGTACCACCATCATGCGTGGTACATGAACCAAGCGTTATCTTCTGTGAAAAACCAGAAAGAGGGACAAGTAAGAGGAATAATGTTAATATCTTATTTTTCAATGTTTTTACAATTTAGTATACGCCAAAATTAAGAAATAATTGGATAACAACAAAATTAGTTAGTAAATTTTATTATTTTTGCATTGCATTCTCAGCCGTTAAATGTGCTGTAAGCCTAGTTATTAACTATCCAAAATTTGATATGAGATTTATAGGATTAATCCCCGCTCGTTACGGTTCCAGTCGATTTCCCGGAAAACCTTTGGCTCTATTAGGAGGAAAACCGGTCGTTCAACGTGTTTATGAACAAGCTAGCAAAGTGTTAGATGACGTATATGTAGCTACCGACGACCAACGCATTTACGAAGCCGTCGTATCTTTCGGAGGCAAAGCCGTCATGACCTCCACGGCACATAAGAGTGGTACCGATCGCATAGAAGAAGCTTACCAAACTATCAATCAGCCATTCGATGTGATTGTTAACATCCAAGGAGACGAGCCCTTTGTCAGCCAATCTCAACTCACGACCATTTGTCAAGCATTCGAAGATGACGACACACAGATAGCAACACTTGGCATATCCTTTAAAGATATGGCAAGTGTAGAGAATCCCAATTCACCTAAAATCGTTATCGATAATCAAGGATTCGCGCTCTATTTCAGCCGTAGCATTATTCCGTTTGTTCGTGGCATCGAATCTAGCGAGTGGCTACAACACTATCCTTTCCTCAAACACATCGGACTCTACGCCTACCGCTCCAACGTTCTTACTGAGATAACAGCCCTTCCTCAATCATCATTAGAGAAGGTCGAATCATTGGAACAATTACGTTGGCTTCAAAATGGATACCACATTAAAGTGGGAATTACGCACACTGAGACAATCGGAATAGACACTCCCGAAGACTTGGAAAAAGCAGAAACATTCCTCAAAACTAGGTTTAGGGAGTAGAAAACATAAGTTTCAAAATCTAGACTCAACGATTTTGAATCCTAACCCATAAACTCATAAACCAAAAAGCTCATGAACTCATCTTCCTGCATAGGCTTAGCAGCAATATTGAAAAGCCCGAACAGTAAAACTGCCAAGGCTCAACAGAAATGCTGTTGAGCCTTGGCAGCAGATGATTAAAAACCACATGAGGTCGTAATTACGGTAACATTGCCTTATAATTCATTCATATAAGCCGCACACATCTCGGCACATCGCTCCCCATCTATACCTGCCGACACGATTCCACCGGCATAACCGGCACCCTCACCACACGGGAATAAGCCACGAAGACGTACATGTTGCAAGGTTTCTCGGTCTCTCAAAATACACACCGGACTTGACGTGCGCGTCTCAGTAGCTATCAATACAGCCTCATTGGTTAAGAAGCCATGAGCATACTTACCAAATGTTTTGAAGCCTTCTTGCAAACGAGAACTAATCATATCGGGCAACCAAAAATGTAACGGACTACTGATGAGTCCCGGAGCATAACTGCTCTTGGGTAAATCATAACTCAATTTCTTGTTTACAAAGTCGGCCATACGCTGAGCCGGAGCCGTTTGACGCATGTTACCTTGCTGCCAACACATCTTTTCTAATCGCTTTTGAAAGTTCATTACCTTCAATACTTCCGGTACAGACGCATCCTCTTCCGAGTTTACAATATCTTCAGGATGCAATTCTACCACCATTCCACTATTACTCCAAGCTGTACCTCGATTACTCGGACTCATACCGTTGACCACTATTTGCTCCGGTCCTGTAGCCGCAGGGATAACAAATCCCCCCGGACACATACAGAAAGAATAGACTCCACGCCCCGCTACTTGCGTTACAAAAGAGTATTCTGCAGCAGGAAGATATTTACCTCGTCCCTGCTTATTGTGGTATTGTATTTGATCTATCAATTGCGATGGGTGCTCTAGTCTCACACCTACAGCTATTCCTTTAGCCTCCATCTCTACACGACTATCATACAGATAGTTATACACGTCACGAGCACTGTGTCCAGTAGCCAAAATAACGGGACCTCGGAATTCCTTTTCTACTCCTGTCTGTAGCTCAACAGCCTCTACACCTACAACAGTATCACCATCGAAAAGAAGACGTTCCATCTTGGTTTCAAAATGTACTTTGCCTCCACTTTGAAGAATTTGATTCCTCATATTCTCTATGACGCGGGGCAATTTGTCCGTTCCGATATGCGGATGAGCGTCGGCCAAAATACTCGTATTGGCACCGTGCTGACAAAAGACATTCAATATTTTGTCGACAGAACCACGCTTCTTGCTACGCGTATAGAGTTTTCCATCACTATATGCACCAGCTCCACCTTCGCCAAAACAGTAATTACTCTCGCCATCTATCTGATGGGTACGCGTGATTTGTGAAAGGTCTTTCTTGCGTTCTCTAACATCCTTCCCACGTTCCAAGACGATAGGACGGAATCCAAGTTCTATTAATCGAAGCGAAGCAAATAGCCCTCCGGGACCTTCTCCAACCACTATCACAGCCGGTTTGCCCGTCACATCGGGATATTCTGTATGAATGTAGCTATCATCCTGCGGCATTTCATTAATATATACGCGTATTTTAAGATTCACATAAATGGTACGCTGACGAGCATCTATACTCTTCTTTAAGATACGAATATGCTGAATGGTCCGTGCGTCCAGTCCTTTGTCTTGCGCAACAAACTGTTTTACACTCTCAACATTGTATGCTACTTGGGGTAAAACCCTTATTTGGTATTCTTGAATCATAGTTGCAAAGATAACATTTATCCCACAATAAAGACAACATTTTATAACTAAAGCACATCAATAAGATTCATTTTATTGTCAAAAACGTTGGTCATTGACATTTTTATCATTATTTTTGCCACTAAGTTTCGATACACCCTGCTTGTTTTAGGGATGTCGGAGCATTACATAAACATCTTTAAAATGAAAGTACTTAAATTTGGCGGGACATCTGTAGGTTCCGTAAAGAGCATTCTAAGCTTAAAACGTATCGTTGAGAACGAAGCCAAAAAGCAGCCTGTTATTGTCGTAGTGAGCGCACTAGGTGGCATCACCGACCAGTTATTAACAACCGCTCAACTCGCCCTAAAAGGCGATGAGACATGGAAAGACGAATTTGCCTCCATGGTAGACAGGCACCACAAGATGGTGGATACCATTATTACCAACCCCACAAAACGCGAGGCGCTCTTCACAACAATCGATTCCCTACTAGAGCAATTACGGTCTATTTATTTCGGAGTATATCTTATTCACGACCTCAGTGAAAAGACTCAAGATGCCATTGTGAGCTATGGCGAACGCCTAAGTTCAAACATTGTAGCCACTCTTATCAATGGGGCGAAATGGTTTGATAGCCGTAATTTTATCAAGACAGAATATATAAATGGCAGGCGGATGCTTGAGAGTGAACTTTCGGCCAAGCTTGTGAAGGAAGCATTTGCCGACCTTCCACGCATCAGTTTGGTACCGGGATTCATCAGTAGAGACGTGCATACGCGGCGCACAACGAACCTTGGACGTGGCGGAAGCGACTATACCGCATCCATTATTGCCGCCGCTCTAGATGCCGAAGTACTTGAGATATGGACAGATGTAGACGGTTTCATGACGGCAGACCCGCGTGTTATCAAGACCGCATATACCATCAACGAATTGAGTTATATCGAGGCTATGGAGCTTTGTAACTTCGGTGCAAAGGTCATCTATCCTCCTACAATCTATCCGGTATGCGTTAAAAATATACCAATAAGGGTGAAGAACACCTTCAACCCGGAAAATCCGGGCACCATTATCAAAAGTAAGATAGAGAATGATTGTAAACCTATCAAGGGTATTAGCTCTATCAAAGGAACTTCTTTGATTACTGTTACAGGCCTATCCATGGTTGGTGTTATCGGTGTAAACCGCCGTATCTTCACAGCCTTGGCCAACAGAGGCATCAGTGTGTTCATGGTGAGTCAAGCTTCATCAGAGAATTCGACCTCAATAGGTGTACGCGACCAAGATGCAAACGAAGCCGTTGATGTATTAAACAAAGAATTTGCCAATGAGATAACAGATGGTGCAATGTTTCCAATGCACGTAGAGAAAGGATTAGCAACCATTGCAATCGTTGGTGAAAATATGAAACATACGCCCGGTATTGCCGGCAAACTGTTCGGAACATTAGGCCGTAGCGGTGTCAGTGTGATTGCTTGTGCCCAAGGAGCCAGCGAAACCAACATCTCGTTTGTTATAGATTCTGCTTCATTACGAAAGAGTTTAAATGTATTGCACGACTCTTTCTTCCTCTCTGAATATAAGGTATTGAACCTATTTATATGTGGTGTAGGCACTGTCGGAGGCAAACTGATTGAGCAAATCAAAAAACAATACGAAACATTAAAGGAAACCAACGGACTGAAATTGAACGTTGTCGGTATCGCAAGTTCCAAAAAAGCCATCTATAATCGCGAAGGATTAAACCTCAATCAGTATCAAGAGGAGCTTAAAGCAAGCGAAGCCAGTTCGCCGGAGAAACTGTATGAGACTATCACGGAGATGAATGTATTCAACAGCGTGTTTGTTGATTGCACGGCCAGTAAAGATATTGCGGCGCTATATCAGCGACTTCTGGAACATAATATCAGTGTCATTGCAGCTAACAAGATTGCTGCCTCAAGCGAATACGATAAGTATTTGAAGCTCAAGAAGACTGCATTGACCCGCGGAGTGAAGTTTAGATTCGAGACAAACGTGGGTGCCGGCCTTCCAATCATAGGTACTATCAACGATTTAAGAAACTCCGGAGACAAGATATTGAAGATAGAAGCTGTTCTAAGCGGGACTCTTAACTTTATCTTTAATGAAATAAGCAGCACCGTACCATTCTCAGAAACTGTACGAAGAGCAAAGGAACAAGGCTACTCGGAACCCGATCCACGCATTGATTTAAGCGGAACCGACGTGATACGCAAGCTCGTTATTCTTAGCCGTGAAGCCGGTTACAAGGTCGAACAAGAAGATGTAGAGAAACAATTGTTTGTCCCAGACTCGTTCTTCGAGAGCAATGTAGAGAATTTTTGGAAGAATCTGCCAACACTAGATTCCGACTTCGAAAAACGCAGATCGGCTTTGGAACAAGAAGGAAAACGCTGGAGATTTGTTGCAACCATGGACAGAGGAAAGACCAACGTGGCTCTACAAGTAGTCGATCATAACCATCCTTTCTACAATTTGGAAGGAAGTAACAATATTGTCTTATTGACAACAGAGCGCTATAAAGAATATCCTATGCAAATACAAGGTTATGGTGCGGGGGCAAGTGTTACCGCCGCCGGTGTATTTGCCAACATCATGTCAATTGCCAATATCTAAAATAGATGAAACATATCATTATTTTAGGCGATGGCATGGCTGACCATGTTGTCGCAAGATTGGGTAATAAGACCCTTCTTCAATATGCTGACACTCCCTACATGGACATGTTGGCTCGTAAAGGAAGAACCGGGCGACTGATGACCATCCCAGAAGGATTCCATCCGGGTAGCGAAGTGGCCAATACATCTATTCTCGGTTACGACCTTAATTTGGTATACGAAGGGCGTGGGCCATTGGAAGCTGCATCTATCGGATATGATATGGCACTCGAAGACATGGCTATTCGATGCAATATTGTGAGTTTGGAAGACGGACGAATCAAGAGCCATCATGGCGGACATCTGACCACTGAAGAGGGCGATGTGCTCATTCAATACCTGAATAAAGAACTAGGCAACGACAAAATTAAGTTCATTACTGGTATTCAGTATCGTCATTTATTAGTCATCAAGGGCGGAAACAAGCACTTGGAATGTGCACCACCACACGACCATCCCAATGAAGAATGGATGCCTTTACTCATCAAACCAGAAAAGAATTATAAAGATTCCGAAGAGGAAGATAGAAAAGATGGAAGAATGAGTGCGCAAGAAACAGCCGACCTACTCAACGACCTTATATTGAGAAGTCAGCAACTTTTAGCGCAACATCCATTCAATAAAGACAGAAAAGAGAAAGCAAATTCCATCTGGCCATGGAGTGGTGGCTACCGCCCGAACATGCAAACACTGATGCAACTATACCCCCAAATCAAGGCAGGAAGCTGTATATCGGCCGTAGACTTGATTCGTGGAATCGGGCACTACGCAGGTTTAGACATTATTAAGGTACCGGGTGCCACCGGATTAGCTGATACAAACTACGAAGGAAAAGCTCAAGCTGCCATTGAAGCACTTAAGAAACAAGACTTTGTCTTCTTGCATTTAGAGGCCAGCGATGAAGCCGGACACGACGGAGATCTTGAGTTAAAGCTCCGAACAATAGAAAATCTTGACCATAGAATAGTTGAGCCCATCTATCATGAAGTTAAGAATTGGGACACGCCTGTGTGTATTGCGGTGCTCCCAGACCATCCTACACCTGTAGAAATCAGAACTCATGTAAAAGAGGCCGTACCTTTCTTGATTTGGCACAAAGAGATTATTCCAGACAAAGTTCAACTATATGACGAAACAAGTTGTGTAGAAGGAGGTTACGGACTTATCTATCTAAACCAATTCATGGAAACATTCATGAAGCTCTAAAACAGAAAGCTATGAGATACTATAGTACTAACAAGCAGACGCCATGGGCAACTTTGCACGAAGCTGTAGTCAAAGGATTAGCTCCGGACAAGGGGCTTTATATGCCCGAAACCATTAAACGACTACCCCACTCTTTCTTCGATAACATTGAAAATCTTTCATTTCAGGAAATGTCATTCGAGGTTTCCAAAGCTTTCTTCGGTGAAGATGTAGAGGAAAATGCTCTCAAACAAATTGTCTTTGATACATTGAGCTTCGATACACCAGTTGTAAAAGTAGAAGAAAACATATATGCCCTCGAACTATTCCACGGTCCGACACTTGCTTTTAAAGATGTAGGTGCCAAATTTATGGCGCGTTTATTACAATATTTCATCAAACAAGAAAGCCATGACCAAGTCAATGTACTCGTAGCCACCAGTGGAGATACGGGTAGCGCCGTAGCCAATGGATTTCTTGGCGTCGACGGTATTCACGTATATGTATTATATCCTAAAGGAAAAGTTAGTAGCATCCAAGAGAGCCAGTTTACAACGCTAGGGCGGAATATTACAGCCATAGAAGTAGACGGGGTGTTCGATGATTGTCAAGCTTTGGTCAAACAAGCTTTCATGGATAACCAGTTGAACAACCACATGAAGCTTACTAGTGCCAACTCCATCAACGTTGCTAGATTTCTACCACAAGCATTCTACTATTTCAATGCCTACGCTCAACTCAAGCAACTCCACCAACTAGATGGAAAAGAGATGGTAGTTTGCGTTCCGAGCGGGAACTTCGGAAACATCACAGCAGGATTGTTTGCCCAGCACATGGGACTCCCTATCAAGAGATTCATCGCTGCTAATAACGCTAACGACATCTTCTATCAATACTTGCAGACTGGTATCTACTCGCCTAAACCAAGCAAACAGACAATTGCCAACGCCATGGATGTGGGCGCACCAAGCAACTTTGCAAGAATTATAGACTTATACAAAGGTGATTGGAATGCTATTAAAGCGGCAATATCCGGAGCAACTTACTCCGATACAGACATCAAACAAATCATGGCCGACTGCTATCGAACCAATCAATACGTGCTCGATCCACATGGTGCATGTGGCTATGAAGCACTGAAAATAAATCTACAAGCAAACGAAGTGGGAGTATTTCTGGAGACTGCTCACCCAGCCAAGTTCAAAGAACAAGTTGATAGCATCCTCAAAACTGATATTGAGATTCCTCAACCACTGGCTAAGTTTATGAAAGGACAAAAGCAAATTATCCCCATGAGCATCAGATTTGAAGATTTCAAAGAATTTCTGTTGCAACAATAAAAGGCAAGTCTCCAATATTTTCCTTTGGTGACTTGCCTAAAAATGCTCTATCCCACTCTAGCCTCGTTTCTTCATTTCAAAATAGGCAGTGTGATACAACTCGCCTCCCATAGTTATTTTATAGCCTTCATCGCCTCAGCTCAAATCAAGATGACGTATTGATGTATGTTCCATACAATATTTAATGGTCTCATTAACTAGTTGATAACCCGGCGAATACCTTCCAAGTTTACCATCAATAGCCAACCATGGTATCACTACCCGTGTACCATCACGACTCACCATCCCCATCAATAAGGCAGCAATCTGTTCGTTATAATATAAAGTTGCTATGAAATTGTTACTACAGTTTCTAATACTTACGCAATCGTGCTTGGTGAACATCTTCATATACTTTTTGAGGCCTCTGTACTTACGGTATTTCTCCTGCTGCCTATCTGTATAAAAGAAATAGAACTTACTCCACTCTTTCAAGCAGAGAGGATGCCCACCTTCTACCATAAGCCGATACTCTAGTCCATCACTCTTCAACCTATTATATGAGGTGCGCAGATTTTGGCGTGCACTCTTACTCAAACCTTGGTAATAATCATCATAACTATCACTAAAGGGAATATTAACATAAGGGTAAAAAGTCACCTCTGTATCGGGGTATCGCTCTATATATCGCTGATAGACCTTAGATTGAACAGCAAAACGTGTCATCTTGATGATTCCAGACCGCTCCGTGAGTAGGTCGATGCATGCATCTATCTGTTCATCGGTTATGGTATCACGATAGATAAACTCTGCGACATCACATCCCTGTATTTCATTGAAGAGAGTTGGTAATTCACCTTGCTTTACCGAAACACTCAACGGGGCTATAAGCAGCGGTGTTTCATGATGGTAAATCACTACAAAAAGCGGATAACGCTTTTTACCAAAAATGCGCAATAAATGCTGTACCCAAATACACTTATTATAAAAATACGCCTGAAAAACACCCAGTGACTCATTATTATCATAAAGTTCTTTCCACACATGATGCAATTTCAATAGGTTGCTCGTCGTATATAAACTATAACATGATTTGGTATTTGCCATTTTCGTTAGTTGTATTTTGATTATTTACCCAATCCTATCCATTGATATATCCATTAGCAAGCTTTTATAGATAATAACCTTTCTTGTCGTAGTTCCATCCTCGTAACTGAAAAATATCATGAATAAGAGCGATAATTTGAGATGCAAAATTAATGAATATTCCTTTGATTACAAAATCAATATATTTCTTTATAAGAAACCCAACTTGTATATTAATGCTATCTAATAGGATTATCAACTTGTGAATTAAACAAATACAAGCGTAAAGGCATCATAAAGTTGGGAATTATAGATGCATTTCCTTTGTCAATAACTACAAAAATATTATCTTTGTGATGAACAGAATTGTGGAGGTTATCCATTATTCTTACATGCGATAAGCACAACCATAATTTCGTAATATAAAATCTTAACAATATGAATCTATCACCATCTGACCTAAAACAGATTTCCAATCACGGAATGACAAAAGAACAAGTAGAGCATCAGCTCAAAGAAATTGAAAGTGGTTTTCCATTTCTCCGATTAGAGCAAGCAGCTTCTACCAGTAGAGGAATTATTGCCCCTACACCCGAAGAACGCGATGCCTATATTAAGGCATGGAATACATATAAGGGAGAAGGACACACAATTGTAAAATTTGTACCGGCAAGTGGTGCAGCCAGCAGAATGTTTAAGAACATGTTTGCATTCTTGCAAGCTGATTACGATAAGCCAGAAACAGATTTCGAAAAGACTTATTTCGAGCATATACAGAACTTTGCTTTCTACGAGACACTCAACGATTGCTGCAAGAAGAATACCCATAAGGATATCCCGACACTGATAAAAAACAAACAATACAAGGATATCGTAGCTAACATGCTGAACGAGGAAGGGCTCAACTATGGTTCCCTACCCAAAGGTCTGCTGCTCTTCCATAACTACGAAGAGGGAGCACGCACTCCCATGGAAGAACATTTGGTGGAGGCGGCACTCTATGCCGATTCAAAAGGTGAGGCTAACATCCACTTCACTGTAAGCCATGACCACTTAGAACTCTTCAAACAAAGACTTGCCCAAAAACAAGCTTTTTATGAGAAGGAATTTAATATACATTACAATGTATCATTCTCTGAACAGAAACCTAATACAGATACCATTGCTACCAATCCCGATAATACGCCTTTTAGGAACGAAGATGGCAGCCTGCTCTTCCGTCCGGGTGGTCATGGTGCATTGATTGAGAACCTCAATGACATAGATGCTGACGTAACATTTATCAAGAATATCGACAATGTAGTTCCCGACCGGCTCAAAGAAGATACCATTGTCTACAAGCAACTCATTGCGGGTATTCTCGTCACTCTGCAAAAGCAAGCTTTCCACTATCTAAGAACGCTTGAGAGTGGACAATACAACCACGCTACACTAGAGGAAATCATCAGATTCGTACAACAAGATTTATGTTGCCGAAAGTCAGACATTAAGATGTTGGAAGATGCCGAATTGGTAATCTATCTCAAGAACAAGTTGAATCGCCCCATGCGAGTTTGTGGAGTGGTCAAGAATGTTGGAGAACCGGGCGGTGGTCCTTTCTTGGTCTACAACAGCGATGGCTCTGTCAGTCTACAAATACTGGAAAGCACCCAAATAGATACCAATAATACCGAATACAGCAAGATGTTTACCGAAGGTACCCACTTCAATCCTGTAGACTTGGTATGTGCAATAAAAGATTATCAAGGGAATCACTTCTATTTACCGGATTTTGTAGACAAGTCTACCGGTTTCATCAGCCACAAGAGCAAGAACGGTAAAGTTCTGAAAGCACTCGAACTTCCCGGTCTGTGGAATGGTGCTATGAGTGATTGGAATACCGTTTTCGTGGAAGTTCCACTCAGTACATTTAATCCCGTCAAAACTGTAAACGATTTACTACGGGAACAACACCAATAAAAGTAGCTACATCTTTATGAATAATAAGTTTGAATTCATTCCCCAAGAGAAGGCCGAAGCCCTGCAATTAAGGCGTCTATTACGTCAAAGCCTGACAGACTGCTTGATGGTAGACGACGAGAATAAAGTGAAACATTACCTCTACACGGCCATGGCTTCCGATATTATTCAGAGAGATGTATTCGGACTGAACCCGATACTTGAAAGTCTCAGAACCGCCCAACTTGCGGTCTCTGAGATCGGTATCAAACGTGATGGTGTCTTAGCAATATTGCTATACACCAGTATATCGAATGATTCGGATACCTTAACCCGCATTGAGGAAGATTTCGGAGGCGGTGTTTTCCGCATCATTAGAGGCCTATGCCGTATCCATGAACTCTATGCCAAGAATCCTATCATAGAAAGTGAAAATTTCAGGAACTTGCTATTGTCATTCAGCGAAGACATGCGTGTCATTCTCATTATGATTGCTGACAGAGTCAACCTGATGAGACAAATTCGTGATACGAACGAGCTAGAGCATAAGCAAGAAGTAAGTGAAGAAGCAAATTACCTCTATGCCCCACTCGCCCACAAACTAGGACTCTACAAACTTAAAAGCGAACTAGAAGACCTCAGCCTGAAATATCTTGAGCATGATGCTTATTATCTAATTAAGGATAAGCTCAACGCAACTAAAAAAAGCAGAGACGCCTATATCCAGCGGTTCATCGAACCTATCGACGAGAAGTTGAAACAAGCCGGTTTGTCATTCCACATGAAGGGCCGTACAAAGAGTATACACTCCATTTGGCAAAAAATGAAGAAGCAGAAGTGTAACTTTGAAGGTATATATGACTTGTTCGCAATCAGAATCATCCTTGACTCTCCTCTAGAAAAAGAGAAAATGCAATGTTGGCAAGCTTATTCTATCATCACTGATATGTACCAACCCAACCCAAAACGTTTGCGAGATTGGTTAAGCGTACCAAAGAGTAACGGATATGAAAGTTTGCATATTACTGTACTAGGACCGGAAAACAAATGGGTAGAAGTACAAATCCGTACAGAGCGAATGGATGAGATTGCTGAGCACGGACTAGCTGCCCACTGGCGCTACAAAGGGATTAAGAGCGAGGGAGGTATTGACGAGTGGCTCGCAAACATTAGAGCTGCACTCGAGAATAACGACGATTTGAAATTGATGGATCAATTCAAATTCGACTTATATGAGGACGAAGTATACGTCTTTACACCCAAAGGCGAGATTCTGAAATTTCCCAAAGGCTCTACCATACTCGACTTCGCTTACCATATCCATTCCGGTATTGGGAATACATGCGTGGGTGGGCGCGTCAACGGGAAGGCAGTTTCGTTTCGAGAACAGTTACATTCGGGAGATTCCATTGAGATTATTACCCAAAATAATCAACGGCCAAAGAGAGATTGGCTCAATATTGTAAAAAGCAGCAGAGCCAAAGCGAAGATTAGACTTGCCCTAAAAGAGACGCAAGCCAAGGACGGTTTGTTTGCCAAAGAACTATTAGAGCGCAGATTTAAAAATCGGAAACTAGAGATTGAAGAGAGCATCATGGCTCATCTCATCAAGAAGTTGGGCTATAAGGAGAATTCAGACTTCTATAAAGATATTGCCGACGAGAAACTCGATACCAATAATATTATAGAGAAATATATAGAAGTCAGAGACCACGACTTGAATCTCAATGCTCCCAAAGCTGCTGAAAGTGCGGAGAATTACCAATACGATAATCCAGATGCGAGGATACTAAAGCAGAATGATGACGTATTGGTGATTGATAAGAACTTGAAAGGTCTTGACTACAAATTGGCAAAATGTTGCCATCCTATCTATGGAGATTCCGTCTTCGGTTTTGTAACAGTCAATGGAGGTATCACCATTCATCGCACAGACTGTCCCAATGCGCCTGAATTACGTAAACGATTCGGCTATCGAATTGTAAAGGCAAAATGGAGTGGGAAAGGTACAAATCAATATAGTATCACACTTCATATCGTGGGGAATGATGATATAGGTATCGTCAATAACATTACCAATATCATTTCGAAGGAGGATAAACTCTCCATGCGTTCCATCAATATAGATTCTCATGACGGCATCTTCAATGGCAATGTGGTCGTGATGCTTGAGAATATAGATATGCTTAATTCACTTATCAAGAAGCTCCAGACGATTCGCGGAGTAAAACAAGTAGTAAGACTTTAATATGTATAGGAAACTTTTATTCATTATCATCAGCCTAAATACAATCGTTGCTAAAGCGGCTGCCCAGCAAATACAATATACAAAATATGATAGCACAAAAGTGGTATCACTGTTGAAACAGGCTAAGACACGGAAAGCTAATACAAATTACGTATTGTTTTTTGCTAGACAATTAGTCAATATACCCTATGTAGCCAAGACTCTAGAAAATAATCAAAGCGAAAAATTGGTCATCAATCTGAGAGAATTGGATTGCACTACCTATGTAGAAAATGTACTTGCTTTAACTTTATGTGCAAAGAAAAAACAGATAACCTTTAAGGACTTCTGCCATTATCTGCAAACAATCAGATATGAACAAGGAAGTATTCACTACACAAACAGGCATCATTATTTTACGGAATGGATTATCAGTAATACCAAATTAGGACTGGTAAAAGATAGACAAACAACAAAAGCACCTTTCACTGGTATACAGAAAATAAATGTGAGCTACATGAGCGAGCACCCTCAATACTATCCTATGTTAGTGAAAAACTCGACATGGAAAACAGCTATAGCTCGCATGGAAAAAGATTTAAACGGATTGACATATCGCTATATACCCAAGAAGACAATTGCAAACACCTCCCTATTCAAAAACTCAATTAAAGATGGAGATATCATTGCAATCATCACCAACAAGCGCGGACTAGATACTTCGCATATTGGAATAGCCGTATGGCATCGAGATGGACTTCACATGCTGAATGCCTCACAAATCCGAAAAAAAGTAGTAGAAGAGCCAATGCTGCTGAGAACCTACATGAGCAAGCATCCTATACAAATCGGAATACGAGTTATAGAAATCAAATGAGACTATTTTCTACCAAAATTAAAGCCAACATAGATATTTAAATTCCCAAATGTAGTATTGGCATGGAATTGGCTTTTATGGTAATTATAGGTATGCAGAATGGCACTTGTCCCTGCATACCATTTCGTATTATTCCACACGATACCGAAACGACCGACACCATCTAGATTCATATTCTTGAAAGTAAAGTTACGAAAACTAAAGCTCTTGTGTGCTTCATCTCCCTTACTACTCTGATATCCTAAGGCTAAAGACAGCGAAGCAGCAAATAACCAGTTCTTGGCAAAAACCCAGTTATAAGCATAACCACCCATTACTGAAAAATCAGAATAATTAATTTTTGAGGCCAACAGACTCGTATCGGCCTTTATCGTTTCAACGACAGCACTATTCAGTCGTTCTTCTGCCAAATCGTATAGCTTACACCAATCCAAATCTAAGGAATGGTGTGTATACCCAATACCAACAAGGGGCGAACCGGTACTAATCTTTTGACAAGTGCTCTGACTAAAGGCTGCCGGATAAGAAAATCTTTTATGGTTGAAAATATAATACAGATTAAAACCTTTTACACTCGCTTTAAATCCATCAAAAGAAGCTTTATCCAAAGGAGATGTATCAATTCCACTGCCAACTTCCAACTCACTGATTCGATAATCATCACCTGTCTTGCGGTAGAACAAATCAATTCCTATCTGATTACTATACAAACTCAAATCGAACTCCTTACGATTATTACCATCCGACAAATGACTAAGGTCTATGGTATAGCCTAAAAACACCCACCGCCAACCGATATAAGGCCCTATCTTTATACTCGGTTTAGGAGACAATCGCATTGTAGTTCCTTGTCTAGAACGCAACCAATACATCTCATAAGTATTCGTATTCTGCAACATGACTGTAAAATTATAATGCTGCGGCTCTATATAATGGGTATCTACACGGCTAAATTCCTTGACAACCTCATATATCCGATTGAATGTACTGCGCTTCTCATGATGCACAGTATCAAGTTGTGCCCATAAAGAAAGGGCACCAACAAACATAAAAATCAAAAATAAGAAGAGTGATTTCTTCAACACTGTCTATCTAAAGTTTACCTAAAATTCTATCCATAACCCAATTGACAGGGGTAGCACTCACACTAGTACATGTACAAGCACCAATCCCTTGTAAGTCTTCTGTCACAGTCTTGATAATTGGTAACTGTACATAGTCTGGATTAGGAACTGTAATACTTGTCGTCCCTGCACTTGTAACAAGCATGATTGGATCATAGTTAAATACAGAAAACGATACCATGCCTTTGTCGCCAATAACTTCTATTCGGTCTTCTTTGGCACTTTGATGCCCAACAAAACACCAAGAACCACTTCCGGGTAGGCCATTTTCAAACAAAAAACAAGCACTGATAGTGTCTTCGGCTTGATACAAATGAGCACGATTGGCACAATACCCATGTGCCCGTGTAATCACTCCGAACAGTTCTTGTAACAAATCGAGCTGATGAGGAGCTAAATCATAGAAGTATCCACCACCAGCAATATCGGGTTGAAGACGCCAAGGAAGATTCTTAGCACTACTATAATCTAAATCCCTCGGAGGTACAGAAAATCTCACCTGAACATTTGTCACCTTGCCAATAGTTCCACTAGAGATAATATTCTTCACTTTTTGGAAATAAGGAAGATACCGTCTATAATACGCAACAAAACAAGGTACACCAGTCTGCTCACTTACCCGATTGATTCGAGCACAATCTTCATAGCTGGAAGCAAGTGGTTTTTCTACATATACGGGCTTTCCTGCCTTCATCGCCATAATAGCGAATGTGGCATGACTAGATGGTGGAGTGGCAATATAAATGGCATTGATATTGGAATCGTCTATCAACTCTTGGGCATCAGTATACCATTTTTTGATATGATGACGCTCTGCATAAGAACGGGCTTTCTCTTCACTTCTACTCATGACTGCTTCAACATGAGAGCCTTCAATCTCGTTGAAAGCCGGTCCAGACTTCTTCTCTGTGACCTCTCCACAGCCAATAAACCCCCAACTAATTAGTTTCATATCTTTAATTTCCTTCGATTTAATATCTAATAGTAAGATGGTATCTTCTAAACTATCAACCATTCTACAGGCTAATCAGTGCAAAGATAATGCAAATAAGATATAAATAAGAAATTCTAGAATGTTTATTGTTGCTAATGTATTGATTCCTTGTACTACTCTATAAACTTTCTACTAGATGCTACAAAATAAAGCTCCAACCTGTTTTAGGCCGGAGCTTATATCTAATCAAAGAGATGTTACTTAATATAACACTTTCAATTCTAGGCAATACTTAGAAGAACAAATAACGGTTATCAACAACCTTTGCCTTCATATAAAGTTCATTCATGAAATTCCCAGCATACTGAAGAGCTTTCTGACGAAGTTTTTGTTCCTCTGACTTATCATTGAACTTAGTAGAACCAGCCTGCTTGTTCATGACTTGGAACACATAAACACCGGCATTACCTTTCACAGGTTTAGCACTAAACTGTCCTTTCTTCGTAGCAGCAACAGCACCACTAAGAGCTGGCTCACTAGCACCTGTTGCTGGAATAAATACTGGTGCAGCAAATGTAACCTGATTTACAGGAGAAACAGTTGCACCCTTAGCCTTTGCAGCAGCCACAGTATTGGCACCTTGAAGTTTTGCCAATAACACTTCAGCCTTCTTATCTTTCAACACTTCAGCCTTGACGACTTCCTTTACCTGATTGTCTTCCAAAGTACGATAACCGATAGGATGAATCTTTGTAAGCACTACAACCAACAAGTGGTCGTTATCGCCACATTCATACATAGGAGAAACACTACCCTGTTTAGCCTCAAACAACCATTTCAAAGCCTCACGTGTACTATGTATATTAGCCAAATAATGCTGAGCAGTTGTAACATCATTAGCCTCTTGAACCTTAAATCCACTAGCTTGTGCATTCTTCAAGATAGCTTCGGCAGATTGATTTGCACTTACAAAAGAGCTGAACTTATTATAAGCTGCACTGTAAGTCTCTCTAGAGAATTCTATATTCTTCTTGATAACAGCCGCAGTATACTTATTAATCATGCCCTTACGATCTACGACCTGAAGGATAATATTACCTTGAGTAACAGGAATATTAACGACTCCATTTACTGCCATGGTATTCAAGCTGTTGATAAATGTCTTCGTATCATTATCCATGGAAGGAGCATTCTGATACTGATTGGTGGTCATCCAAGTCTTCTCGCCAGTTTGGCCATACTTCTTAGCTAATGCCTCAAAATCAGCTCCACTCTTCAAAGCAGTATACACAGAATCAGCAGTCTTGCGAGCTACATCTACGGATGCGCCACTAATTTGAATCTGACGATACTGAATAGAATCAGGCAACTGCTGTTTTGCAACTAGTTTCACTATATTCATAGTATTGTCCTGATGGTTTACAGAAGGACCAAAAGTCTGACCTACAGCCATAGAATCCAAACGTTGCGCAATATCAGAGGGGAAAGCAGTCTTTGCTACAGGAATTCCAAGATAACTAATCAAAGAGGTACTCTTACGAACAACTTCCGCAGGATCAGCAGCGACAGCCAACTCACTAGCATAAGTAGCAAATTGCTTATTGATTGCAGACTTATCATTAGAAGAAGCTGTTACCTGATAATCAATAAACTTAATATCTCTACTTTCAACATACTGCTTAAAGCGAGGTTTCAATTCATCATACTTCGCTTTCAAATCTGCATCAGAAATCTTCACTTTATCGTCTGAAACACTGCTATAAGGCAATGAAGCCAATTGAATTTGATTTTCTTCTGTAGCATCCTTGAATGCCATCTTAGCTTCTACAGGATTAGACAAAAAGCTATGAGCCAATAGATTTTGGAACTTTTGTGCCAATGTTTGTTGACGCAAAGTCTTCTCTATAAAAGTCCAATACTTATAAATGGTTTCATATTGCTGTGCCATTTGAGGATTCGCTGTCTTCTGTGCCTTATACTCTGCAAGGAACTTTTGCAAAGCATTAGCATCAAAACGACCAGTTTGTTGATTAACAAAAGGAGTCTGCAATAACATTGGATTAGTTCCCTGTTTCAAAATATTCTGCATCTCCTTATCGGTAACTGTCAATCCAAGTTCCTTTGCTTCGTTTTCAACAAGCTTAGACTGGATATAAGTATTCCACACCATATCCTTCACTTGGTTCAACTGCTCATCGTTTAGGTTTTGAGTTCCCTGCTGCATTTTAATTACTTCAGTATACTCATCAACTAACTTTTGAAAATCCTGTACATTGATTTTCTCACCTAACACTTCACCGACTTGTTGACGTTGATTGTTTCGGTTTGTCTCACAAGAGCGAAACGCCTCTTCGGCAATGAAGGCAAAAAGACCTAGACCAATGATGATAATCAAGGTCACACCTTTGCTTCTAATTTTTCCTAATGCTGCCATTACTTTATTATGTTTATTTATTTTTATGTTTTTTCATCATACAAAGTGGCTACAAAAATAGCAATAAAAATATAAATAGAGTAACTTTTCTACCATAAAAGCTTACCTTATAAGCTATTTTCCTCATTGTTTGAATAGGTTAAACTATTTTTAAGTAGACTAATTCGCTATTATTTATCTATCCAAAGTCGCACTAATTCTATTTTTGTCATAGTATTCTTGATGATTTTAAATCTATATTTACCGATTTGTATCACTTCATTCAACTTTGGAAAGCTCTGATATTCGTGTAAAATAAAGCCTCCTATAGTCATATAATCATCACTTTCTGGCAACGCCAAATCGAAGAGTTCGTTCACTCGATCAATTTCCAACCGAGCCGACAACGTGTAACTTCCATCTTCATTTTTCTTGGAAATATATTTCATATTGTCGTGTTCATCTTCTATATCACCAAAAATTTCTTCCACAATGTCTTCCAAAGAGACTAGTCCACTAGTACCTCCAAACTCATCTACAACGATACCAAGACTTTTCTTTTCCTGTAAGAGCATATGCATTAAACGTTGAGCAGCCATCGTTTCAGGAACAAAGGGAATGGAATTGATATGGTCAGTCCAATGTGCAGGGTCACGAAACATTTCCGAAGAGTGTATATATCCCTCTACATGGTCAATATCTTCATTGTAAACAATAATCTTGGAATTACCACTCTCAATGAATTTCTGTTTTAATTCCTCCAACGTACAATTCTTCTCAACAGCATTGATTTCTGTTCGAGGAACCATACAATCCCTCACCTTTGTATCAGAGAAATCCAATGCGTTCTGAAAAATCTTCACTTCATCTTCTATATCATCGTCGCTCTTAGCATTCTCAATACTTGACTGAACAAGGAAATCAAGATCGACTTTTGAAAACTCACCGACACCATTACTTGTATCTATCTTTACCCCAAGTAGGCGTAATAAGATTTTAGAAAGGAACGTAGACAATCTACTAATAGGCCACAGGATGATATAAAAGACAAACACCAATGGTGAAAAGAATGCAAGGAGCTTATTCGGGTTGCTTTTAAAAAGCGTCTTAGGCATAAACTCTCCCACAAACAAGACAATAATCGTAGACAATATTGTGTCTGCCATCACCCTATATCCAGACTCCAACCCTACAAATATGGTGCTATCAAAGAAATGGGCAATCAAAATACCGTAAACAACAAGCACAATATTGTTACCCACCAACGTTGTACTAACAAAATCGTTAGGATGATGATAAAAGAAATCGACAATACGCTGAGTAATACTATT
Source organism: Prevotella sp. S7 MS 2 (assembly GCF_000762865.1). Lineage (NCBI taxonomy): Bacteria > Pseudomonadati > Bacteroidota > Bacteroidia > Bacteroidales > Prevotellaceae > Prevotella > Prevotella sp. S7 MS 2. The sequence continues at coordinate 34,230 of NZ_JRPT01000005.1, forward strand.
GCGATTTTTGTCCATTTCAGCTAACATCCTATTTGAAGAAACAAAGGCTATCTCCATCCCAGAAAAGAAAGCTGAGAAGAGCATCGTAATAATAATACTTATGATTAACGGTAAATCCAAATTATATAAATAATTTAATTTTAATGATTTAAAACAGGTACACTCAGTCTACGAGGTTCGGTTTGAGGACGCCTAGCTTTTTGTATCGAATCCGTAGCAACTTTAGCAGAATCCGTCATATCAGCATTATTATCAAAATCCCCCTTTTCAAAAGAGCCCTTCGTATTTGACACATAATACTTAGTCATCTTCTCATCACTTCGGAAATAAGTACCTTGTAACGTGCGTTCGGGAGTTATTAATCGGGAGAATACATAGGAATAAAGTTCATGTTTATTCTCGTCCCAAAATAATTGCTCGCTTTGAAACTTCAGTCCATCTTTCGTTAGAATCTTCACACGAGAGTGTAATTCCCATATTTTCTGCTGGGTATAATAATAAGCTGTATCGCATTGAATGTACGATTGAACATGGAATTTCTCATCAAATTGTTCCAAGAATAGTCCTTTATCAAATATCCATCTTGGAGGATTACGGTTTTCATTTACCTCCCACTCTTCTGTAACAATACGATATTTAATGACACCAGAGTCGGAGATGAGCGTATTAACTCCATAAGATGTCATCAATGCCACAGAATCTTTCTCTAAAATGGCAGGTGCAGTATGCTCTTTCTGCTCCTTACAAGAATTAAAAGAAAGGAACAGTAATAGTAAACAGCCGGATATACACCAAGAAGACTTCATTAAGACAAACAGCCTTTTATTCCACTTTCCACTTTGCAAACCAACGTTCATTAAACGTTAATCCTATATTTATTCTGAAAGTATTCTCCTTAATGAATCCTGTAGCTGATTGATTAACCCACTGTGCACTGATATTTAACATCGAACGATTATTATAAGCATTCATGATTGGAATGCCAAAACCTACAGTCGCACTAATCTCCTTAGGACCATCTTGCCCATTTATGACTAAGTATGGTGTCGCATAACTTACACCGGCCCGATAATGAATACGATTAAATAAAGACCGTGAACGCTTAGACATAGGAGTAAAATCAAATCCGGCCGTGATCTTATGTCTATCCTTAAACAGACCCGATGTCTTCATATAGCTTACATTACCATTAGACTCATTATATTGTGGAAACTCTGTAGTACCCCATTTTTGCAAAGAATAATCAACACCAAATTTCAACATATCATGGTGATTCCACATAAAACCGGCCCCAATGCTTGTCGGCATCTCAAGTGCTTTAGCCGCTATGTAAGACGTCGTATCGGCAGTAACCGTTTGGCTATTGGTAGAAACCACTTTACAAGAGGCATCTGCATTCAACTTATGTCCTAAACCATAAGTAAGACCAATTGTCAATTGATCCTTCTCTTTCAATTTTGCAGTATACTGAACACCGAAATCCAATTTATAGTTACTTACAGAAGCAGTATAATACTTAGCCAGCGTATTAACATAAGCATCGCTATAACTATTAATAACCGAGCGAGTATAATTACCCCAAAGGAAACCTACAGTCGCACCAAAAGAGAAACCTTTAAATGGCTCCCAACCAAATCCCAAATAGACATCATGCAACCCACCTTCACCATTATAGGTATTGCTATAAGCCTTTGACGTGTTGCTAGAATTTGGATTCAAGGTTTCTGTTGTCGCATAGTTATACCCTATATTAGTGAAGGGTATCAAACCAAAACTAACTCCAAAATGCTTAGCTGCCCGAAATCCAGCTACAACATAATCAAAAGTTGCATTATTAGCATTTTTACGAACCCCATTTTCGGAAAAATTGGTTATTTGTCCAGAAAAGCCTGCATCAAAGATGAAACTCAAAGAATCTATGGCAGACAACGATGCTGGATTTAGGTAATTTACTTGATTATGTTCACGAAAACCAAGACCTAAACCATTCATACCACGACTAAAGCCTGCTCCCTGCTCAGTGAGCATACCTAGTCCGAATTGACTATAAGGAGAATTCGTTCCACTCTGTGCAAACGCTGAGTTAGAGATTGCAGCCATCAAGGCCATGCATAGAAGTATCTTTTTCATCTAGTATAAAATAAACGCTGCAAAATTATCAAAAAAAACAGAAACAAATGCAGGATAACTCGGAAATATAAGTTATTTTTGCATCGTGAAACATTTCAACCACATATTAAGGACAGCTTATTTTATAATTTTACTGTCTTTAACAAGTATTACCAATGCCGAAAATACAAGCGGTACTCCAAAGAATTTATCAAAAGATTCTATTGAAATCAGTTTGTTGACATGCGGACCTGGGTCTGAAATCTATTCTCTTTATGGCCACACTGCCATCAGGTTTCATAATATAACTAGGAATGAAGATTGGGCCATTAATTATGGAATATTTTCATTCAAGCAAAGCTTTTTTATTTTAAGATTTGTATTTGGCCTTACCGATTACGAAATGGGTATCATCCCATTCAATGACTTTTTGGCAGAATACCAATCAGATCGTAGATGGGTAAAAGAACAAAAGCTTAATCTAACTCAAGCCGAAAAAGAGAATATAGAAAAGGCTCTAAGAACAAATTACCTACCAGAGAATCGAACCTATCGTTATAATTACTTCTACGATAATTGTAGCACAAGGGCTAGAGATATTTTAGTCAGTAATCTAGAAGGAAAAGTAACCTTTCCACCTATCACAAATCCGGATGCCACCTATCGTTCTATGATTCATCAATGGAATGAAGATAGTAGATGGGCACGCTTTGGCAACGATTTACTGCTAGGTATTAAGGCTGATTACAGAACAGAGAAATCTGAGCAACAATTCCTACCAGACTCGTTATGCAACGATTTTTCCAAGGCAACCATCAATCGCGTAGGCATTGCTGAGAACTTTGTTTCTGAAACACATTGGCTTATCCCTCCCACCACGGTGGTCTCCGTACCTAATATCTTCCAAGGAACACCACAAGGAGATGCTGCTATTCTACTTGCCATAACTATCATTTTTACGATTATAGCACATATATATTCCCCCTTAAAAGGTGTAACTATTTGCTTTGACTACCTACTATTCCTAGTTACAGGAGTATGCGGTCTCATACTTTTGGCCATGATTTTCAGCCAACATCCAACAGTTAGCATCAACTTCCAGATTCTAATACTGAATCCCCTGAACATACTTTTCCTATTCAAGAGATTTAGGAAAAACCACAAATATACTTATATACTGACTATTTGCTACACTTTTTTCTTCATATTAAGCTTCTTCCAGCAGTATGCAGAAGGAATGATGCTTTTGGCACTATGCTTGCTAATGCGTTGGACAGATAGAATATATTCTAAAAAACAATTAACAATAAATAGATGAATCGATACATTGCCATATTGATAGCTGCACTTACATCCGCTGAGATGCAAGCATTTCAATTGACACCAAGACTTGTTGTCAATATCAATATCGACCAATTGCGTACCGACTATATCGAAGCATTCTCCCCACTATTTGGCACTGATGGCTTCAAAAAGCTACTCTATCAAGGCAAAGTGTACGATGCAGCATCCTATAGTTTCACTCCTATAGACCGAGCTTCTGCCATATCATCTATTACAACTGGCACATCGCCTTATCATCATGGCATCATTTCGTCTACATGGTTAGATCATAAAACCCTCCGCCCTGCATCTTGTGTAGACGACATTAAATATTTTGCTTCACCTGCAAAGCTTCAGACCTCTACCATTGGAGATGAAATGAAAGTCAGTAGCAATGGTACAAGCATTGTATACGGACTTGCAGCTTACAAAGATGCCGCAATCCTTTCGGCCGGTCATGCAGCCGACAACGCTATATGGATTGACGAGAATACAGGGAAATGGCGTACCTCGACATATTACACACCCAAAAGCGAAAAATGGTTGCCTCAATCATCCATAGTAACAGCTACCAAACGAGGTAATAGTTTCAATGCAACAGAATACAATGAGCATATCGCCAATATGGCATTGACGGTCATTCAAGCGCGTGCCATGGGGGCCGATGAAACTCCAGATTTATTGAACATATCGCTTTCGGCAACTGCTTTTTCCCAAACATCCACCTCGCGTACCGATATGGAAAGAGTCTATACACAGCTTGACAAGACTCTAGGGAAATTAATTAGTAATATAGAAGCGCAGAGTGGAAAGGACAAGGTACTCTTCGTCATTACAAGTACTGGGTATGCCCAAGCAGATAATCGAAATTATACCCAATACCGTATTCCCACCGGCACGTTCTATATCAATCGTACCGCTAAACTCCTTAATGTCTATTTAAGTGCAATCTATGGACCGGGGGAATATATCGAGGCATATTATCACAACCAAATTTATCTGAATCATAGACTTATTGGACAGAAAAAGGCGACTCTCCATGATGTCCTTAGTCGGTGTCAAGAGCTTCTAAGTCAGACTGCCGGTGTCAGCGATGTATTTACAAGCAAGCGTTTACTCTCTGGGAATAACGACATACAAAAACTACGTAATGGTTTTTATCCCCCTGTCAGCGGAGATATTACGATAGAAATTGCTCCGGGTTGGCAACTAGTCAATGAAATTATACCAGAACATTATACAAGTAGTACAACTTTCGTACCATTTCCTATTATCTTTTATGGGGCAGGGATTCATGCAGAGAGAGTTACTACACCTGTTACTGTAGACCAAATTGCGCCTACGATTTCCAAAGCTATCAAGATTCGTGCTCCAAATGCTTGTAGCGCAGCTCCTTTATTCTAAGATTCATATCTTGGATAAAGCCCCTATATGCTTTTAGTCAATATTTTATCGAATCATGTGAAATTTATTTAGTAATTTTGCACACTGATATTGATATACCACTACAATAAGAATAAAACAATATAATATATGAACTTCAATAATTTTTTAAAATCGTTGTTCGGCGACAAGTCTACACGCGACATGAAGCTGATTCAACCATTAGTAGAGAAGGTAAAGGCCGCTTACCCTGAAATTCAAGCACTTAACAATGACGAGTTAAGAGCTAAAACCAAAGAAATCCAAAAGTATGTACAAGATTCTGCTAAAGAGCAGAAAACGAAGATAGAAGAGCTGAAGAAAAATATAGAAGAGACTCCTATTGATGAACGTGAAGAGATTTTCAACGAAATAGATAAATTAGAAAAAGAAGCTTTAGAGATATATGAACAGGCTCTTAACGAGGTAATGCCTGTCGCATTCAGTATCATCAAAGATACAGCACGCCGCTTCTCGGAAAACGAAGAAACAATAGTTACAGCCACAGACTTTGATCGTGAGTTGGCTGCCGACCCTAAGAACGACTTTATTACCATTGAAGGCGATAAAGCTATTTACCACAATGAATGGACAGCTGGCGGAAATAAACAGAAATGGGGAATGATCCATTACGATGTACAGCTCTTTGGTGGTATAGCATTGCATCAAGGCAAGATTGCAGAAATGGCTACCGGTGAAGGTAAAACCCTCGTTGCTACCCTACCGGTATTTTTGAATGCACTTACTGGAAATGGCGTTCACATGGTCACAGTCAATGACTATTTGGCAAAACGCGACTCAGAATGGATGGGGCCTCTTTACATGTTCAATGGCTTATCAGTCGATTGTATAGACAAACATCGCCCAAATTCTCCTGAACGTCGCAAAGCTTATCAGGCAGATATTACCTTCGGTACCAACAATGAGTTTGGTTTCGACTATCTACGTGATAATATGGCAGTAAGTCCTGCCGACCTTGTACAACGTCAACACAACTATGCAATAGTCGACGAGGTCGATTCTGTGCTAATTGATGATGCTCGTACACCTCTCATTATCTCAGGTCCTGTGCCTAAGGGTGACGACCAAATGTTCGAGGAATACCAACCATTGGTAGAGCGTCTTTATGAAGTTCAGCGTAAACAAGCTACGGAATTATTGGCCGAAGCAAAACAAAAGATTACAGAGGGACGACAAAAGAAAGATCAAAAGATTCTCGACGATGGTTTCCTCGCGCTCTATCGTTCATACAAGGCATTGCCTAAGAACAAGCCCTTGATTAAATATCTGTCAGAGGAAGGTATCAAAGCTGGTATGCTTAAAACCGAAGAGTTTTACATGCAGAACAACAACCGAGAGATGCCTAAAGCTGTCAAGCCTCTGTATTTCGTTGTTGACGAGAAGTTGAACAGTGCTGACCTTACCGATAAAGGCACCGAATGGTTGGCACAACAAGTAAACGACAAAGGCCTCTTCGTTTTACCCGACATCACCTCTCAGCTTTCTGCGTTGGAAGCTGAACATGAATTGACAGATCAAGAGCGACTTGACAAGAAAGATGACCTACTCAATAAGTATGCCGTTCAAAGTGAGCGTGTACACACATTGCAGCAGCTTCTGAAGGCTTACACCATGTTCAATAAGGATGACGAATACGTGGTTATCGATGGAGAAGTAAAGATTGTCGACGAGCAGACCGGACGTATCATGGAAGGTCGCCGTTGGAGTGACGGGCTACATCAGGCTGTTGAAGCCAAAGAGCATGTACATGTAGAGGCTGCAACACAGACCTTTGCAACGATTACATTGCAGAATTACTTCCGTATGTACCATAAGTTGTCTGGTATGACTGGTACAGCTTCTACCGAAGCAGGAGAATTCTGGGACATCTACAAGCTCGATGTTGTAGAGATTCCGACAAACCGTCCCATCCTCCGTAAGGACTTAGACGATCGCGTATACAAGACTGCTCGTGAGAAATATGCAGCTGTCATCGACGAGATTGAAGCTATGCGCAACAGTGGTCGGCCATGTCTTGTTGGTACAACATCCGTTGAAATCAGTGAACTTTTGAGCAAAATGCTCAAGATGCGTCGCATTCCACATAACGTATTGAACGCAAAGAAACACCAACAAGAGGCACAAATCGTAGCCGAGGCAGGCCGTTCTACAGACGGACTTGGTGCTGTAACCATCGCTACCAACATGGCTGGTCGTGGTACCGACATCAAGTTGACCGATGAAGTAAAGGCTGCCGGAGGTTTGGCCATCATCGGTACCGAACGTCACGAGAGCCGTCGTGTAGACCGCCAGTTACGAGGTCGCGCCGGTCGTCAGGGAGACCCGGGCTCTTCTGTGTTCTACGTAAGTCTTGAAGATAAGTTGATGCGCCTCTTTGCCAGCGAGCGTATTGCCAAAGTAATGGACCGTCTTGGCTTTGAAGATGGCGAGCGTATCGAAAGCCCAATGATTTCTAAGAGCATTGAGCGTGCCCAAAAGAAGGTTGAAGAGAATAACTTCGGTATTCGTAAACACTTGTTGGAGTACGACGATGTGATGAACAAACAACGTACCGTTATTTACGAAAAGCGTCGCCATGCATTGATGGGCGAACGCATCGGTATGGATATTACCAACATCATTTGGGATCGTTGTGTCAACATCGTAGAGAAGAATGACTTCGAAGGAGCTAAAGAGCAATTCTTGAAAGTGCTTGCTATGGAATGTCCTTTCGAACAAGACGAATTTGAAAACGCATCTACATCCGACCTTGCCGAACGTGCTTTCCAAGCCGCTATGGCTGCCTTTAAGCGTAAAGTAGACCGTATTCAGAGTGTTGCATGGCCTGTTATCAAAGATGTTCAAGAGAATCAAGGACAACTCTATGAACGTATCATGGTACCAATCACAGATGGTAAGATGATTTATCAGATACCTTGCAATCTCAAAACAGCTTACGATACAGAAGCCAAAGATGTCGTTAAGCAGTTCGAGAAAGTCACAATGCTCCGTATCATTGATGATAACTGGAAAGAGAATCTACGTCAGCTCGACGAATTACGCCACTCTGTACAGAACGCTTCATACGAACAGAAAGACCCATTGTTGATTTTCAAGCTCGAAAGTGTGAAGATATGGGATACGATGATTGACGACATGAACAATCGTACAGCATCGATTTTGATGCGTGCTCAGATTCCTGAAGTACAGCAACAAGTACAAGAAGCTGCTCCCGAAGAACATTCTCAGCTCTACCACGAGCAGAAAGAAGACATCAACGAGCAACTAGAAAGAGCCGCACAGCAAGCTGCCGCACACCGCGATACGCGTGAGGGATACAATGAAGTAAATCATACACCGTACGTAGCAGACAAGATGCCACGCCCCAACGACCCTTGTCCATGTGGTAGTGGTAAGAAGTTCAAGAATTGCCACGGACGCAATATCGAATAAAAACAAGAAAGCCATGGAGTCAACTCCATGGCTTTCTTGTTTTTATTTGATACATAGATCATCAAATTTAAGGCCTTATCTCAACTTACTTCTATCTCTTCTATCTTGCTTGTAATAAGCATTGAGCAACCCTTAATACACTCTGGCTATTTAATCTCTGCCAAAACAAGAAATAAAGCCACGCTGTTGAGAGCTATCAAAAACTACAGAGGAGATTAGAAAGAATAAGCAAATCCTAAACTAGCATACTCTTTCAACTGCCAATATCCATGATGATTATCCCTTTTAGAGCCATCATCAAAGCGCGGATAGATAAAGATATTAGTAGATATATACCTGTTGAATTTAAACACAAAGGTATTTTCCCATTCCAATTCTGTACGACTGTAAGTGGTATAACCATAGAGACGAGTCTTCCAACTAATCATATCACTGAATTTCCAGTTCAAGTCTACGGTGATTTCCGAACCTATATCATGCAACTGATGTTTTCCTTCATCAAGTCCAAATCGCGGTGCAAGAGCCAAACGGCTGACATATTTAAAATTATAAGCTGCAGGAGCTAGATGAACAGTACCTGTAAGTTTCTTCTTAAAAAAGTCAACCGTATAATCCATACCGACAGACAGATTGGCTCCAAAAGGACTCATGAAATCACTAAACACAAAGGGATTATTCGAAGCATAGCCACGCATGAACTGAGTATAGGCTATCAACTGAATTGTATAATACCATTTCTTAGTAGCTTGGAATCCCAACTTTCCAGTATAACGAATCAAGTCTTCGCTGGTCTTCAAACTATGAAGGCTATCACCTCTTGAAGTCTGTAGTCCTAGTTTCAGCTCTAACTTATTGTCCCATTTCACCTTCTGCTTATTGTTATAATTAGCTTGAAGCGTCACAGCACCAACCATCGAGTAGCTGCTTTCGCCCGCCTTATACCAGTTGCTAGAGACATAATTCTGCAAGAATTGCAAATAATAATCTCCACTAAAAGTCCAAAAATTAGGCTTATGAATAATCGGTGCTGCAGCTATCAAATCTGGTTCTATAGGCGTTGGGGCCACTTGTTCTACCAAATCAGGATGTGACTCCCTTGTCTGTTCACCTACTTCCAATGTCGGCCCAATAATATCAAGTTTACTTTGGGTCGTAGATACCAATTGCGGATGATTCATATAGACAGATAGCAGAGCTCGCTCCAAGGCCAGTTCAGTAGGCGATATCTTCTGCATATCACTATCTAGCGATAGCATACGATGGCTTACATTCTTATAGTAAGCCAATGGTAAAAACAGTCTTGCATAAGTAGGCGACGGTGTAAACCTACTAAATCCTATTTGAGGAGTCATATCAGACGACATCGTATCGGGCCTATGCTGTGCCAGAGAGTCCATATAGCTTTCTACAAAGTGAGAATCTCGAAGATTCATCCCTTCCCTATTAGTATGTTGTGCAACTACAGGCAGACACGATGCCATGCAAAATAAAATCAAAAACTTCTTGCTTGTCATTTTTATCATTATAGTAGAGTACTCTCTGCAAAAGTAAATAAAATAATCGTAATATCTAATGTAAATGAGAAAATTACGTTCCTACGAAGCTGTTGCTATACTTATAACAACGACAATATCAAGCTATCAACTCAAAATCCAAATCTTTTTATTTTCCCATTACATTGCAGTAAATACTTTATAGTATTGACAGCACTTCACTGCAAAATCGAGGCAGAAAAACTGCAAAGGCTTACCAACAATGCTGAATAAGCCATGCAGCAACGCTGCCCAAACCTTGCAGCAAGGTAAGTATAAATATAGTGATTCCTAAATGTAGAACAAAAAACAAACAAACTTCATGCTTCAAAGTATCCAACAAGTATCTATTCAGCTATTTTTTGTATCTTTGCAGAAGATAACAACACGAATATATGGAAATCAAAAAATCTGAATTTGTCATTTCATCTCAGACTGTAACCCAATGTCCAAAGGATTCCAAGCCTGAATATGCATTCATTGGCAGATCCAATGTTGGTAAATCCAGTCTCATCAATATGCTTTGCAACCATAAAAATCTTGCAAAGACATCAGCTACTCCGGGTAAAACATTGCTCATCAACCACTTTATTATCAATAATGAGTGGTATCTTGTAGACCTTCCCGGCTACGGTTATGCAAAGCGTTCAAAGGTGATGCAGAAGAAATTGGAGCAAATGATAAGTTCTTATATCCTACAAAGGGAACAACTCATCAATGTGTTTGTGCTCATCGATGTAAGACATGAGCAACAGAAAATAGACCGAGAATTCATCGATTGGTTGGGCGAAAGCAATGTACCATTCACCATTATATTTACCAAGGCCGATAAGCTGGGGGCAGTAAAAGCGCGTCAGAATGCTGCAGCTTGGATGAAACAACTAGAAGACAGATGGGAAGAGCTGCCACCATATTATATTACCAGCTCTGAAAAGAAGATAGGGCGAGAAGAAGTTCTCAACTGTATTGACGAAATCAATAAGACTCTCTGATGCCAGTACAACGCCCTTATCTTGATGTCCAAAACCTCACAAAGAGTTTTGGAGCTTTGGTTTTATTCGACAAAATCTCTTTTTCCGTAGCCGAAGGGCAACGAGTAGGCTTGATTGCTCAGAACGGAACGGGCAAGTCTACCCTACTCTCTGTACTCACAGGAAAAGAGGGTAAGGATTCAGGAGAAATCATTTATCGCAATGATTTGAAGATTGGCTACTTAGAACAATCCCCTGCCTTTGCCCCGGAAGAAACAGTCCTTGATGCTTGTTTCAATCATCATGGCTCTGAAGAAAAGATGCTCAAGGCCAAACAAATACTCACTCAGCTTAAAATCAGCGACATGAATCAGAAGATGGGAGAGCTGAGTGGTGGCCAACAAAAACGTGTCGCATTGGCTAATGTGCTTACCACCGAACCGGATTTCTTGATTCTTGACGAGCCTACCAACCACCTCGACCTTGACATGATAGAATGGCTTGAAGGCTATTTGTTGCGAGGTAATAAGACTCTTTTGATGGTTACACACGACAGATTCTTCCTTGACAGGGTATGCAATCTCATCGTAGAACTCGACAACAAGCAGACTTATACTTATCGGGGTAACTATGCTTATTATCTGGAAAAACGCCAAGAACGCATAGACAACACACGAGCCGAGATAGCAAGAGCCAACAATCTGTATAAAACGGAGTTGGAATGGATGCGCCGTATGCCACAAGCACGTGGACACAAAGCACGTTATCGCGAAGAAGCTTTCTATGAATTGGAAGCCAAAGCCAAACAAAGAATCGAAGAAAGACAGGTTCGACTGAAAGCAAGAAATGTATATATAGGATCTAAAATCTTTGAGTGCCAATATGTATCAAAAGCATGGAGCTCAGAGAAAGTGATTCTCAAAGATTTTTACTACAACTTTGCACGATTCGAAAAGATGGGAATCGTAGGTAATAATGGAACCGGTAAATCCACCTTTATCAAGATGTTACTGGGCTTAATACAGCCCGACAACGGTAAGTTTGATATTGGCGAGACCGTGCGTTTCGGCTATTTCTCACAAGAGGGACTGCAATTCGACGAGCAACAGAAGGTTATTGACGTCATCACAGACATTGCCGAATACATCGATCTTGGTGGAGGTAAGCATCTTACAGCAAGCCAATTCCTGCAACACTTCATGTTCTCGCCTGAAGAACAACATAACTTCGTATACAAATTGAGCGGTGGAGAGCGTCGCAAACTCTATCTATGTGCCGTACTCATGAGGAATCCTAACTTCCTAGTATTAGACGAACCTACTAACGATTTAGATATCCAGACACTCCAAATACTAGAAGCTTATTTGCAAGACTTTCCCGGTTGTGTCATTGTAGTGAGTCACGACCGTTACTTTATGGATAAAGTTGTAGACCATCTTTTGGTATTCAAGGGCGATGGAGAGGTACAAGACTTCCCCGGAAACTATACACAATATAGAGAATACAACGCCCTTAAATCGCAAAAGGAAGAGAAGGCAACTTCACAGACAACCACAACTACCAAAAACGACTACCATAATGTCACCAAACGAAAGCTTTCTTTCAAGGAAAAGAGAGAATACGAGCAATTAGAAGCAGACATTTCTGCCTTAGAAACAAAGATAAAAGACATTGAGACAGCCTTGTGTAGTGGCACGTTAAGTGTAGAAGAGCTTACAGAAAAAAGTAAAGAGTTGCCTCTGCTCAAGGATGAATTAGATACCAAGGAAATGCGTTGGCTGGAACTAGCAGAATTTGCTTAATTCACAGTCAACATGAAAACAGCAGAGGCATACAGCTGCACCGCTAAGAGATAAACCACAAATAGCGGTGCAGCAGTAATAATACCGGCAGTTAACATACTAAAAGCATCCTCTATCTTTTGCACTTCTCCGCAGACAACAGCATAACTAATAGAGAATGCTATTAGCGCAAATGCACCAATAGGAATAATTCCTTGCGAAAAACTGCTGGGATATAAATGCCCCGTAACACTCAACAGAATGGCATGAGGTAGCAGTGTCAAAGATGCAATAATGGCAAGGAAGATTAATAACTCCACTCCTACAAGTTGCAAAGCAAGGCGTTGTCGAAACGTCAGAGGGAACTTAATACTGAAAATACGACTACTTTTAACAGCGCCAAGAGCCACACATAGCAACAATAACCAACTAAGATAAGGAGATGAAAAATTCTCTATCATATGGCCGAAGTACCATCTCACTCCCTCACTACTCAATAAAGAGCGCAACGGTTCTTCCGGCATGGCTGCAGTAACCAGCCACGACAGTAATATAATAACAAACTGAGCCAACAGTAAACCCAGTGTCACAAAGCCCCATATTCGGTAACTATTCCTCATCAGGACGTAGATTATCTATATCAAGGATTCTTAATTCAAAAGCCCGTACCACCAATCTTGTGGCATTTACTCCCATTCCTCCGTTTCCATCGGGGAACATTTTCTGCACCAACTCGTTTTGTCTCTTTTCCAAACTCTTTACTCCAAACGGCATACCACGCAAGTTTGTAATTTGCTCCTTGGTATATCCCAATGCCAAATGGCGTAAAAAACGCTCATCATACTCATCAATCTCGTAGTTGACCAAAGCCTCTTGACGCATCAATTGATTGTTCACACTACGCTTGAAACGCTCCACTATCTTCTCTAGAATAGGCTGGTTGAATACCAATCTTTTCCCATCCATTACGCTAGATACATCCCCACGCGTGAGCAACTCACCGCTTTTCAAGATGACACCCTCACATCCGGCATCCAAAACATCCACCCATAGCTTCTCATTCAATATTTCACCTGTGAATATAAGCACCTTAACTAGGGGATAAGACTGCTTGGTCTGTCGGCATATTTCCACACCTACGGTCGTCGATCCACCCAATCCTAAGTCTAACAAGACAAGATCCGGCAAGTTTTGTTTCATCAGTTTCCAATACGCCTGTTCGTTTTCGGCCGTTCCAAGTATTTCCGCTTCCGGTATATCATTACGGATAATACCAAGCGTTCCCTTCAGTTCCAGAGGGACATCTTCTACTATTACAATCTTGAAATTATTCATATTCGGTTATTTTAATTTATCTGCTATCTGTTTAGGTAATACAATATCAATGGCTATACCACCAGTTACAGCGCTATGCCGTGCTTGTATTCCACTGGCTCTTGCATTTGTCGTCTCGCCAATCTCGCGCACTATCTGCCTGCAAATCATATATTCTATATTTACAGAAGAAGGCGTAAAGAGTTCCAAACATTCTTTATCAGACAATTCTAACTGCGGAATTTCAACTGTTACAATGCTATAAATGCCATCACGCTCCCTACTTTCCAACTGCAAATTGGATGTTCCGGTCAACTTACGGAGCTTATCTAGCAAGTATTTAAGAATGTCATCGTCTATCGTAACATTACTATCAATCTGTCGCATAGCCTGCATACTCAGCAACATGTACAGCTCTTTATAATAATCTACGACTTCTTTTATAACCTGCAAGTCTCCTTTATCGTCTATCAATTGCTTGATTCTAGACGGATAATACATGGTTTCGTGCTTCAATGTAGACAAGCAATTATCTAGCACACTATTACTTACATACAGCCGATCGCTTTCGTAACGAGTCCTATTCAACTCATCTTCGGCCAGTTCCAATCTGTTTTCTGTCTCTTGATTGTGCTGGATACTTTGGCTTAGCGACAATTGCACCTGACTTACAAGCGCATTTAATCCTGCATAACGGGGATGTAAAGGATGATTCAGTCCTTTCCACATCCTTTGAATCAATGTCAATTTCTCCTCAGGAGTCATGCTCGACAACAACACTTCGTTTATCTTGCGCACCTTTTCTACACAGAAACGATAATAAAGGCGATGCCTATAGTAAACGAAATAATAAGCCGGTAAGATACTTAACAGCAGAATTATCAAAATAGCAATAGCAACATTCTTATTGGTTTCCGACCGTTGCATCAGCGTCACATAGTTTCCCAAGCTTCTATCTGCCGAACGTTTCCTAAACAACTGAGTATAAGCTTTGTTATTATAATGGTACAATTTCCACTGATGTAAGGCCAAAGCTGCCACTGCACTCTCATTTCTTACCCTTAATATCACATCATAATTGGTACGCAAACCATCTTCAAGCCAAATCTGTTCGGCCGGTATATCTCCATTATCATACAATTTCATCTGATAAGGTGTACCCATTTTCTTGGACAGATAGAATGCATTTAAAGCGTCAATACACTTTTGGGCATAAACGAGCGTACGACTATAATCCCCACGAACGTTACTATCGTATACTGAATCAGAATACTGTAAGGCTATAGATAAGTCCTTATTCGCAGCATTCATCTCTTTTGGTGCCAACAATAAGATGGCAAATATAAGAATCCGACTAATCCCTTTAGGCAGTCGGAAAGAAAATACACTACCCTTCCCTACCTCACTGGCCACACTGATAGAGCACACATTGAATATTTGACTCACCTTGCGATACTTATCAATGATACCCTTACAATTCATCAAGCCGAAACCATGAGATTTCTCTGATGTCTCTATCTTTTTCTCATCAAGTAAGTGTTTATGGTCAAAAATGTGAGCAATGTGCTCTTCATCCATACCTACACCGGTATCAGATATGGAGATTTCAACATAATCAGAGGCCGAACGGCTGCACACAGACACCGTTCCACCTTTCGGAGTGAATTTACGTGCATTGTCTGTCAACGTGTTAAGCATAAACAGGGTCAATGTTTTATCGGCCTTAACAACACTATCCGTGTCTCCCACCTGTAAAGTAATGCCTTTCATGGCAAAACTCATTCCACCTTTTTTGAGTAATTCAAATAAATTTTGTAGTTTGAAACTCTCAATGTGAAGGTTCAATTGTCCCTGCTTCAACTGTATCCATTGAGTCAATTTATCATTATAGGCATTAATTTGACTCGTCAACTCCGAGATATACATCAAGCGTTTTTGACGCATATCCTCATCTTCATGAGAATTTGTAAGTCGCTGAACTTCATTGGAAATACGGTCTATCAATGGAGTGATACTATTGACTAGTGCTATCTTGGCACGCTGTTCTAAGTTTCGCTTACGATTATCCAATATGCGGAAGTGCATCATCTGGATTTCCTCTTCTATCTCATCCAGTTTATTCTGTTGGCTTACTAGCTGCTGTTCAGACTGCCTATTCCACTGCTCCAATGGCTCAAACAGATTCTCGGTATCTAATTCTTGGTCTTTGCGCTTACGCATTCGACTGAATACGATAAGCAATGCGATAATCAAAACTATCGTCACAACCACAGCAACAATCATCAGATTCAATACTTGCGACGACTGGTCGAGCTGTGCAGCACGTGCCTCTAGCAATCGGTCTTGGCGTGTCATCTCTTGTATATCCAAATAGATATTGCGATTATAATCACTCTGTGGCTTGTCGTCAATAGCCGAAAAGGCAAGACTTAATTGCTCTCGAATAGACGCAACTAGATCGGGCGCACGATTGATAACGGTATCTGAGTTCAACGCATCGTTCAAACAAATGATAGCAGAACGATAATCTTTCTGTCCCCAATAGCACTCTGCCAACGTTCGATAAGCACCTGCTATCTGATAAACATCACCATATTGCTTAAACAAAGCTAACGCACGCTGTGCCAAATTGCCTGCCAAAAGCGAGTCGGGCATTTGATCTACATTGAGATATTTAATTGCCGGGAGATTATTCTTAATCAGTCGCTGAGCCGATTGAGGTGATTTCAAATGCTCACTGATAGCTTGCATAGAATTAGCTTCCCAATAAGGATAGTCGTTTTCGCGCGACATGATATAGCAACGCACCAAATAATCGAACTCCGTCTGACTGATTTCCTCTTCCGTTCCACGCGTGATAATACCACCAGAACCTACATTATAATAATAAGATAGTAGCTGGGCGGTGTCTTTAGATACGATTCCGTTAGGGTCAATGCGTGCCATTGCCTTGAGAGAAGGCGCCGACAGGCCCACATAATAGAAATAGGTAGACCCCACAATAGCATACTCGCTCTGTGCATAAGCTACACGCATCTGCTGGCGAACATTCAATGTCCCGACCTCTTCATTGATACGCTTCAATCTAAGAGAAGCACGTTCACGGTATTTATAAAAATCTTTGTTCCGGGATTGTCGCTGGCATAAACGCATAAACTGGACATCAGCCACCAATAATTCTACCTGATTATCGGTAGCGTCTTGAGCTTTTGACAAATATTGGGCAGCACGGTTATAGTCCATTTTGACCATGCTGACAAAAGCCAAGTTATTCAGTGCCTCCGCCCGCCCGTCGGCATAACCATGGGACAAAGCATAAGCCTTGTTGGCATACTTTAAAGTTGAATCCAAATCACGGTAATGGAAAGCATACGAACGAGCATTCAATTCATCCACAATTTGATGATTTGAATGAGTACACGCAACGCAAAGAGACAGATTGATAATCCAAAAGACTACCAATAACAACCTCTCTATCAGCCGTTTATGACACGTATGGTACACCGATAAGGTCATGATTATTCAAAGGTAGTATTTTTTTTCTACATACATTCTAGCCTTTGGACTTTTTTAACAACACACATCTATAAAGCAACAGTCATCAAATTAATACTAAAAACTCATCACTACTCACTCCTACCCAATCACTCCTTATATACTGCAAAACCTCTGCAATATCGCTGCCTAGACTTTTCAGCGTTGCTGTTTGGTTTTTTCAGCAATGCTGCCACAGCCGTGCAGTAATATCACAGAGGCTATTAAAATTATTAATAACAGTATTCTTATTAAAGAATATGTTCTATCTAGCCTTGGCAATATAGCCCAAAGCCTCTTTACACTTAGCAGTAATAGCCTGCCAATTGGCAGCTGCTATCACATCTTTAGGGAACAATTGCGACCCCATACCGACGCAAAGTACCCCCGACTTTATCCACGAAGTGAGGTTCTCTTCATCGGGCGACACAGCACCAGTCACCATGATATTGCTCCAACGCAACGGACCAAGCACATTCTTCACAAACGACGGACCACCAACATTGCCTGCAGGGAATACCTTCGTGACATCGCAACCGGCTGCTTGTGCATCGCTAATCTCGCTGACACTGCCACATCCGGGAGAATAAGGTACCAATCGACGATTACATACCGGTGCAATTTCGGGATTAAAATTAGGGCCTACAATAAAGTTGGCACCCAATTGCATATACAAGGCAGCCGTAGGAGCGTCTATAACTGTACCTGCACCCAGTATCATCTCAGGGCATTCAGACGCTGCCCACTTTACTAATTCACCGAAAATTTCATGTGCAAAGTCACCACGATTGGTAAATTCAAACACTCGCACGCCACCCTCATAGCACGCTTTGATGACATTCTTGCAAATATCTACATTGTTATTAAAGAATACAGGTACCATTCCGGTAACCCGCATGGCTTCTATCACCTGAACTTTATTAAATCTTGCCATTGTCGTAGTTGTTTTATCGTTGTACTCTACCGTTTGCATTACCCCCTGCCAAACTCTCTACTTCTGCAACAGAGACTATATTAAAGTCACCGGGAATCGTATGTTTCAAAGCAGAGGCAGCCACCGCAAACTCCAAAGCATCAGCTTGGTTGTCGTAAGTTAACAGTCCATGAATGAGTCCACCAGAGAAACTATCGCCTCCACCAACGCGGTCTATGATAGGCAAAATGTCGTAACGCTTACTCTGATAGAATTCTTTACCATTGTAGATGAGCGCTTTCCAACCATTATGAGAAGCAGAGATAGATTCCCTTAACGTGCTGACAACATACTTAAAACCAAATTGTTCCATCATGGCTTTGAAGATATTGTAATATCCCTCAGCATCTGTTTTGCCCCCTTCCACATCGGCATTAGGCTTAAATCCAAGGCATAATTGAGCATCTTCCTCATTACCTATGCACACATCGACATACTGCATAAGAGGCTTCATGATGCTTTGCGCCTTTTCAGGTGTCCATAGTTTCTTTCTAAAATTCAAATCACAGCTCACGGTTACACCATGTCTTTGTGCGGCTTCACAAGCCAACTTAGTGAGTTCAGCAGCCTTATCGCTGATAGCCGGAGTTATTCCACTCCAATGGAACCACTGTGCATCCTGCATTATCACATCAAAGTCGAAGTCTGAAAGTTCAGCCTCGGCCATGCTACTTCCGGCTCTGTCGTATATCACTTTCGACGGTCTCATGCTCGCACCACTTTCCAAATAATAGATTCCAAGCCTATTACCACCACGTGCCACATACGATGTATTGACTCCAAAACGCCGTAAAGCGTTAACAGCACACTGCCCTATCTCGTGAACAGGAACCTTGGAAACGAAGTAAGCTTCATCTCCATAATTGGCACAACTCACTGCTACATTGGCTTCACCACCTCCATAAACTACGTCAAAGGAATCACTTTGTACAAATCTTTTTTGTCCGGGAGAAGACAGGCGAAGCATAATCTCGCCCATTGTTACTACTTTTGCCATTACAATTAATTTATTGTTTGTCAGATATTGATTATCTTTTCGGCAAATATAAACAATATTTTGCAAAGCAGAAAAACTAAAAGCACAAAATTAAAATTCATTGTGTAGGCACACACCTTTTTCTTTTTAAGCGCGTAAAATTCAAAAAAAATATGTAAGTTTGCAAAGTATAATATGTATAAAAGCATACGGTGAGGGAATCATCCTTTTGTCGTTATGTTCTTGCAAACTATCTATTAGAATTTCAATGACTGAAAGAATCAGAATCAAAGACATTGCGAAAAGAGCAGGAGTCTCCGTTGGAACTGTAGACCGTATCCTACATAACCGCCCCAATGTGTCGGCAGAAGCACGTAGAAAGGTAGAGAAAGCATTGGCAGAAATGAATTATCAGCCCAATATGTATGCTAGCGCATTGGCCTATAACAAGTCGTATACATTCTATCTCATCCTACCCAAGCACGACTCGGAAGCCTATTGGGAAGAGATTGAAGAAGGGGCAAAGAAAGCAACAGAAGCTCGTAGAGATTTTCATATCGAAATCCAAATTCTCTTCTACGACCGATTTGATGACGAGTCTTTCAACAATACATGTGCGACTTGTCTGGAAGCCGCTCCCGATGGTGTAGTTGTAGTACCGGTATTATTAGAAATCACACGCAGATTTACGGATAAACTGCACGATCAGAACATCCCTTTCATCATGCTAGACTCTTATATGCCCGATTTAAGACCACTGTCTTTCCTCGGTCAAGACTCGTTTGCTAGTGGATACTTTGCAGCCAAGATGCTGATGTTGATAGCTTCACAAGAGTCGGAAATCATGTTGATGAAGCAGATGAAGAATGGTATTGTGGTCAGTAAACAGCAAAATAACCGCGAAGTTGGACTTAGACATTACATGAATGACCATTTCCCTGAGATTAAGATTATCGAAGTTAATCTGCCTCAAGATGGCTCTAAGAGAGAATACGACCATATTCTTGAGCAATTCTTTTCGACACATCCACACCTGCATCACTGTATTACACTGAACTCTAAAGCACATCTTGTCGGTGATTTCCTACTCCGTACAAATCGCCGGGACGTTCAGATTATGGGCTATGATATGGTAGAGAAGAATGCTCAATGCCTCAGACAAGGTAGCATATCTTTCTTGATTGCACAACATGCATTCCAACAAGGCTACGGTTGTATAGAGACTTTGTTCAAAGCTATCGTATTGAAAAAGAAAGTAGAACCGGTCAACTACATGCCGATAGAGCTTCTCACGAAAGAGAATGTAGAATTCTACCGTCGCACACAATTATAAATCGTTTTAGCAGGATATAAAATATTGAAAACCAAGAGAGGGTTGTTGGCACTCACGCCACTTGCTGTATTACTCACATTCATTGTGATATTCACTATATATTCTGTTAGCAAGACAGACCAAGAGGGCAACCTTTCGCTAACAGTAGCTTTTCTTGTGGCCAGCGTATATGCCATTGCCATACCCGGAACATCATCTCTTAACAAAAAGATAGAGATTTATAGCCGAGGAGCGGGAAGTAGCAATCTACTGCTAATGCTATGGATTTACATCTTGGCAGGGGCTTTTGCGTCTTCCGCCAAAAGCATGGGAAGCATCGACGCAACAGTAAATTTTGCCATGAGTGTGCTACCGGCGAGTCTCCTTTTGCCCGGTCTCTTTCTGGCAGCATGCTTCATCTCTATCTCAATAGGGACAAGTGTAGGAACCATCGTAGCCCTGACACCTATCGCAGTAGGCATCGCCCATTCCACAAACTTCAATATTCCATTGGTAACAGCGATTATTGTGGGAGGCGCATACTTTGGAGACAATCTTTCATTCATATCAGATACCACTGTCGTTGCCACACAAACACAAGGCTGTAAGATGAGCGATAAGTTCAAAGTAAATGCTCGTATTGTAGCTCCTGCAGCCATATTGGTACTGATAGCATACGCTACCATCGGCACGGATGTACAATTGCCATCCCAACTTCCACCTGTGGAATACGTAAAAGTAGTTCCTTACCTCGTGGTTTTGATAACTGCTATTTTGGGAATGAACGTCATGGCGGTGCTGACTATCGGACTTCTACTCTGCGGAATCATTGGTATTATCAATGGGAATTACAATATTTTCCAATGGTTTGGTACGATGGGAACCGGTATACTAGGCATGGGAGAACTCATTATCATAGCCATGATGGCTGGAGGAATGTTGGAAATCGTACGAGAGAATGGAGGTATAGACTTCATCATACAAAAATTGACAGCTCATATTAACGGTAAACGAGGTGCCGAACTTACCATCGCCGCACTGGTATCATTCGTCAATATCTGTACAGCAAACAACACCGTGGCTATCTTGACAGTTGGTAATATCTCTAAAAAGATAGGAGATAAATATGGTGTAGACAATAGAAAGGCAGCTAGTATACTGGATACATTCTCTTGTTGTGTGCAAGGTGTCATACCATACGGCATACAAATGCTGTTGGCTGCGGGCCTTGCCGACATCAATCCGATAGATATTATCCCTTGTCTATATTACCCTATGGCGATTGGAGTATTTGCTTTACTGGCCATTCTACTTAGACTTCCAAAACAATATTCTTAAAACTATTCAAGTATGGACATCATCAAACGAAACCTATTTGCAGAGTTAAGAATACAACACTTTGCCTCCGATGAAAAGCCGGAGCCAATGTCTCGATTCAAACAAAAAAGATTAGAGGGATTATTGGCGAATATTGACTATAACAACAAAGGGAAAGCAACACTTAGTACTCCTATTCTCAACAGACGCTTGAAACATATTCAAGAGGCAGAACGACATGCCATAGACACTTCTATGGAAACACTCGACCTCTTAAATATTATTGTTTCCAACATCAATGCAACCATAAACAGCGGTATTTCTATCAAAGGAATCATTCTATTGGGACAATATTTGCGCACCAAAGGCGATAAGGTAGATTTCATAAAACTAGAACAATGGCTTCGGAAATTGCACATCAGCCGAATGGCTCAGTTGCAAGGAAGTATCCTTATACAGTTCTTTGGCTTTGAAATAGATGAGATTCCATTTGTCGAATTCCTAGAAAAAGACTCTTTCAGGCTCATGAATAGGACGGTAACTCACACAGAATCCGACCAAAAAGAGGAATGGCACTTTAGACAAGATAAAACTGGATTCGTGCATAACAACCCTACCTTATTGCGCAAAAACCTGAGAAGAAGCATTCGCTATGTCAAGTTTGCACCCATAGAGACCATTAGTAACTTCATAGGAAACTTTGCACGATCGCTTTCAGAGATAGAAGAATAAGCAAAATATATTTAATTTTCTTTGTCATTACTGCCTTTTACCGTATTTTTGCAAATATGAATCAATTTCTAAAGAAAGCTATATATATCCTTTTCGGGCTCTTATTCTCTATCCAATTACAAGCTCAGGACTATTATATACAATGTGAAGACACTTGTTCACATATCCATGGTATTGACCTAAGTCACTATCAAGGCGATGTATTTTGGGAGACAATAGGAGACAACACCAAAATGGCATACGTGTATTTGAAAGCTACCGAGGGGGGAGACAGGATTGATGCTAAGTACGAACGCAACATTGAGTTGGCACATAAATACGGACTTAAAGTAGGCTCCTACCATTTCTTCCGCCCTAAAACAAATCTCACGGCACAGTTACAAAACTTCATGACACAGTGTAGACCAGCCGACCAAGACCTCATTCCAATGATTGATATTGAGACAAAAAGTGGTCTTTCTACTGACGAATTTTGCGATTCACTCTTCAAATTCATTGACATGGTAGAAGCTGCATACCATCAAAAGCCACTAATATACACTTTCACAAACTTCTACGACAACTATCTACTGGGCAAACTCGACAACTACGAGTTAATGATAGCCCAATATACACAGAGAGAACCGGTCTTGAAAGACAACAGAGACTTCATTATGTGGCAATATACCGGTAAAGGTAGAATCAATGGTATCAATGGATACGTAGATAAAAGTCGCATGATGGGCAATCACTGTCTAAGAGAAATCAGATTCAGACACAGATAAATCATTTACTATGACACCAACAGAAAACAATCAAAAAAGCGGTAAACGCACTTCATTCATCCTTGGTTTCGTCATTGCCATATTCGCTTGTGGTATCTTTTTCTACTTTTATACCAACACATCCGGCAATAAAGAGAAGGAAGCATACGAATACGCGATGAAGAGTACAGACCCTAACGTACTGCAGAGTTACCTTGATAGCTATGCCGACGCACCGGAGGAGCATCGCGATAGCATCCAAGCCCACTTATCTATGTTAAGGTCTATTGATAAAGACTGGACCAATGCGGTGGTCAGCAACTCCAAATCCATGCTGGAAGATTACCTAGCTGCTCACCCGAATTCGCCCCATAAGCAAGAAACTCTCAGCAAGATTGACTCCATAGATTGGCAAACGGTGTCGACAGCCAACAGTATCGACGCTTACAATTCATACATGGAAGACCATCCAAGTGGTGCATTCTTCGAGCAAGCCAAGGATGCCATCAAGACCATCAAGGCCAAAACTGTTCAACCGGAAGAGCTACAAATGATTAGCACAAGTTTCCGTAACTTCTTCCATGCCATTGAAACAAGGAACGAAGATGCTCTACTAAGCACAGTCAATAACATCCTTACCTCATTCTTAGGCAAGCAAGATGCCATCAAAAGCGATGTTATTACTTTCATGCATAAGATATATAAGGACGACATGACGAGTATGCAATGGATTCTCAACAATAATTATAAGATTTCAAAGAAAGAAGTTGGGCTAGACGAATACGAATATACCGTCACTTTCTCTGCCATACAAAGTACTGAATATACTGATGCTAGCAAGAATACGAAGACCAAATACAGATTCAATGCGAAGACTGGTCCCGACGGAAAGATAACAGAACTCAATATGTCGAGAATCATTGAGTAAACGAAAATAAAAAAGCATACCTAATTGGTATGCTTTTTTGTCGGGGCGACAGGATTCGAACCTGCGACCACCTGGTCCCAAACCAGGCGCGCTACCGGGCTGCGCTACACCCCGTTGCAATGTTTAGAAACCGTAATTTCTGAATTGCGAGTGCAAAGGTAACAACATTTTCTAATACTACCAAATTTTATCTTCACTTTTTCCAGACCTTTTTTATTTATCTATCTGTTGACAATTATGAGTCGACAGCTTATTATCAATAACTACAATATAAAGGTATAATTTGGCACTATGCAGGAAATTGACTAATTTTGTCACTCATTTACAACCATAACAACAGATTGAAGAGAATGAAAGAAATCAAGAAAATCGTACTTACAGGTGGCCCATGCGCCGGTAAAACCACAGCTTTAGTCAAGGTGATAGAGCACTTTTCCAGCCTAGGCTTTAAAGTTTTTACTATTCCTGAAGTCCCTACTCTCTTCAGTCAATCAGGTATGGACTATCTCACCTCAAACCCTCAACTGTTCTACGAAGGTGAAAAAGCCACCTTAGAAGTACAATTAGAGCTTGAAAACAAGTTCATTCGCATGGCCGAAACATGTACAGAACCCGTTGTCATCATTTGTGATCGTGGCGTAATGGACATCTCTGCTTACATGAAATCTGAGATGTGGGATAAGATTATTGGCGATATTGGCGTCACAACAGCACAATTGCGCGATGCTCGATACGACGCCGTACTCCACCTAGTCTCGGCTGCCGACGGTGCAGAAAACTATTACACCAATAGCAACAACAAGCATCGAAGCGAGGGATTGGAGTTAGCTCGGCAACTTGATAAGAAAGTTATCGAAGCTTGGACAGGCCATCCGCACTTGCGCGTCATCAACAATCACGAGAATTTCGACAACAAACTCTATCGCGTACTCAAAGAAATCTCAAGTGTACTTGGACTTCCCCAGCCTATTGTTGAGGAACGGAAATATATCGTAGAATGTATTGCCGACATCCCCGGAAGCATTGAGAGCGAGATAACACAAACCTACTTAGTGGCCGACCCCGGCTGCGAAGTAAGACTTCGCCAGCGTAGTTGGAATGGTAAAAATGTAAATGTACACACCACTAAGAAGAGGCTTTCCGAAACAGAACAACTAGAGACAGAGCGTCAAATCAGCAATAACCTTTATGCATCGATGCTACAACAGGCCGATCCTTACCGACAAACGATTCGTAAAATGCGCAAGAGTTTCATTTGGAAAGGACAATATTTTGAACTCGACACGTATCTCAGCCCCATTGAAAACCTTGTGATACTTGAGACAAAAGGGGTAGAAAAGCAAGAAGACGTGAAGTTTCCACCTTTTATTAAAGTCATCAAAGACATCACCGGCAATGCCGATTACTATAATTACAACCTTGCTTTACGACGCTGACAATTGCCTCAAAGCCCATATAAAGCCCTTGGCGGTTCGCTCAACCGACTGTTGGAAATGATTACCGGGATTCCATTCCAAGATTGATGACATCCCCACTTGCTGTTGACATAATTCATATTGTCGCCTAATGCATTCTCCAACCAAAACCATCTGTTGGTTGCGAGTATGTTCTTCGCGATCCCCCAAACTTAAATAGACAGCCTTTACATGCTGCGGATGATGCTCTGCAAACTCCAACCAACGCGGAAACCATACCGACGGAGAAGCTGCTACAACTGCTTGAAACATATTTGACTGGCAGCCAACCCATAAGGCAAATAGCCCCGCCAAGGAGTAACCACCTATTATACATATAGGTGACTTCGCCACAACACGCTTATCTCGCAATGCAGGAATCATCTGTTTTATAATAACTTGCAACGTATCGGCTGCACCATCACCAAACGCTTGTTTCCCAAATACAGGCGGAGTCGACCACGGTGACAACTCTTCCAACCATTGTTCGATGGGATATGCGACAAGCAGAAATGATTCATCAACCGCTCCCGCAATCATAGCCACTTCCTCATCAAGCACTTCTAGATTGTGCTCATCAACCGGTTGGATCAGCACATAATTTGCATCTACATTTCCATACATACGGCAATTACGCTTATTTATCAAGATTTCCGTTTTCTCCATCTCCTCTTTCTTTGGCTAAAATCACCTTTAAAGTTATTCATTTTCCTGTACCAACCCACCATAAACGGTACTTTTTT
Organism: Prevotella sp. S7 MS 2; assembly: GCF_000762865.1. Classification (NCBI taxonomy): domain Bacteria; kingdom Pseudomonadati; phylum Bacteroidota; class Bacteroidia; order Bacteroidales; family Prevotellaceae; genus Prevotella; species Prevotella sp. S7 MS 2. The sequence goes on from NZ_JRPT01000005.1 coordinate 60,847, forward strand.
ATATTTTTCCCATCTCTCATACCCACCACACCTCATAATTTAACTATCTTTGCACTCATATGTTAAAGATGTATTCATATTCCAATCATTACAAGTCGTTACTCACTTTAGGGTTTCCCATCATTGTCGGGCAAATCGGAACCATTATTCTCGGTACTGCCGATACACTGATGATAGGACATCATAGCACGCAAGAACTGGCGGCAGCAGCCTTTGTCAACAATCTGTTTGTATTAGTCCTCATCTTCTCCATGGGCTTTTCTTATGGTTTCACCCCTATTGTAGGCTCGCTGTTTGGACAAGGAAAAAGCCGAAGAATTGGCGAATTTCTAAAGAACAGTCTCCTTGCCAACAGCCTGTTAGCCATCATTGTTATGGGCTTACTAGGCTTTCTATATCTCAATATACACCATTTAGGGCAGCCCAAAGAGTTACTTCCGCTTATGCGTCCCTATTTCATCATCAATCTAGTTTCCATACCTTCTGTTGCATGGTTCAACACATTCAAGCAATTATCCGATGGTACTGGCGACACGAAGACACCCATGTGGATACTGTTAGGTGGCAATCTCTTAAACATCCTAGGCAACTATATTCTGATATATGGCAAGATGGGGCTGCCGGAATTAGGACTGCTAGGTGCCGGAATCGCTACTATGGTCTCTCGCATAATCATGGCCATTGCATACTTCTACATATTTTTCTTCACCAACAGACATCAGGAAATACGCCGAGGCTATCATGAAGGTAATCTCAATCGCAAAGATTTCGTCCACCTCAACAAACTAGGATGGCCATTGGCATTTCAGATGGGAATGGAAACTGCAGTTTTCAGTCTCAGCTCTATTATGGTAGGATGGATTGGAACCACTGCTCTTGCAGCCCATCAAGTCATTTTAACCATTTCACAATACTTTTATATGGTTTACTATGGCATGGCTGCTGCTGTCGCCGTAAGAACCAGTCACTTCCATGGACAGCACGATTATAAGAATATCCAATGCACAGCTACAGCCGGCTTTCATCTTGTTCTCGCGATAGCAGTAATGATCTCTATCCCCGTATTGGCATTTCGTAGCTCTATCGGTGGTTGCTTTACCGACAACCTAGAGGTGACAACGCTTGTATCAGAAGTCATCATCGTACTCTTCATCTATCAGTTTGGCGATGGCATGCAATGTAACTACGCCAATGCTTTACGTGGAATGGCAGATGTAAAGCCACTAACCATCGTTGCCTTTATAGCCTACTTTGTCATATCCCTACCCACCGGTTACTTCTTAGGCATACGCTATCAATACGGCCTGCTGGGTATTTGGGCTGCCTTCCCCATTGGCCTGACCACTGCAGGAATCCTATATTATTATTTTTTCAAGCGTCGATTAAACTCCTACACCAATCACTCTGTCCACTCATAATCCCCTCACTCTTCACTCATACCGCATCGTTTTTCACTCCTAACTCACCACTTCTCACTCCTAACTCATCATTCTCCACTTACTGCCGAGCCTCGGCAAGAGTGCTGTCTTGCCTTTTCAGCAATGCTGCAAAAGCTTGGCAGCCATGCTGTTAAGCTCTTGCAACAAGGTCAAGAAATAGACAATTATGTTAAAAAAAAGACTTTTGTGGGTCTAAAATTTGCTTTTATCAAATGAAAAACCTACATTTGCGGTATTAGTTTTCATGATTTCGACCATTTTATCGAAATCTATTTTTGAGGTTGGTAGCATCCTGCACCAACCTCTTTTTTATATCATAAATTTGGTAAATTGGTAAAATCATCTTAACTTTGCATATAATTAACAGTTCTAAGACAATAGTTTTATAAGTTTATCAGCCTATCGATACACATTTACTTGAAACAATTAACTTTTAAGAAATGAACAATCTCCAAGAGATGACCGATGAGGAATTGGCTCTCCGTTATATAGACGGAGACAATAGGGCTTTTGATTTATTATTGTCACGCAACCAATCCAAACTCTTCTCCTACATACTTTTCGTTGTCAGAGACCGCGAAGTTGCTGACGACATATTCCAAGAAACTTTCGTTAAAGTTATCTGCAAACTCAAACAACGTAAGTATACGACAAGTGGGAAATTCTCTGCTTGGCTTACGCGTATAGCCCATAATGTTATCATGGACTGGTATAGAGCCCAAAAAACGGAAAAGATAGTTGAGCCGACACAAGATAACGACCTTTCAAACCTGCATGTACAGCAAACTATCACAAGCAATATAGAAAACTATTACGTCTATCAACAGACACTCAACGACGTAAAGCAGATGATGAATCTACTCCCAGCCCCACAGCGCGAGGTGGTATTCATGCGCTATTACCAAGAATTATCGTTCAAAGAAATTGCCGAGCTTACCAATGTAAGTATCAATACTTCGTTGGGAAGAATGCGCTACGCTCTGCTCAATATGCGCAGAATGGCTAAAGAACACAACGTAGCGCTGGTGATTGATTAAATTTTCTTCAATTCTTTTAGAGAATGGATGGTGGCTATAGGGTCCCTTGACTTAAACACATAGCTACCACTTACAAGTGCATCTACTCCAGCTTCTACGAGCCGGGGAGCCGTTTCCCCCTGCACCCCTCCATCGACTTCAATGAGCGCATGACTACCTGTACGCTGTATCAACTCGCGAAGTCGAGCCACTTTATCAATTGTATTTTCTATAAATTTCTGTCCACCAAATCCGGGATTCACACTCATCAACAATACCAAGTCCAAATCCTTGATAACATCTTCCAACACCCAAACTGGTGTAGAGGGATTTAAACTTACTCCCGCTTTCATTCCTGCTGCATTAATTTGTTGAATAGCACGATGCAGATGGGTGCATGCTTCATAATGGATTGTCATATATTCGGCACCGCATTTAGCAGTCTGCTCTATATAGCGTTCGGGGTTCACAATCATCAAATGCACGTCCAACGGCTTATTACAAGCTTTACTTACAGCTTCCAAAACAGGAAAACCAAATGATATGTTCGGCACAAACACACCGTCCATCACATCCATATGCAACCAGTCGGCATCACTTTTATTAATCATTTCCACATCGCTCTTCAAGTCAATGAAATTGGCCGACAACAACGAAGGAGATACAATAGTCTTCATTCTTTAAATAGATGGGATTAATTAAAACAACATACAGTTTCTTTACCATTCACATTGGCAACACGATAATGATAGGCTATCTGCCTAATAATATGCAAGGTCTGCTCTGACGGTTTCAATTCTTCTTGGGTAAAAATTTTCATAGGCAATGTTTATTGGTTTTATTATTTAAACGACGTGGACTTGTCTTTATTACATCAGAAACCGAATATTTTCACAGTCGAAGAAAAATGTGTAACTTCGCGCCCATATTCAATAAAGAAAAGAAGCTACTCTATCATGATATATCCCACTAGTTTTGAGGAAAAAATAGGATTTCGGGAAATCCGAGAACTGCTAAAAACGCATTGCCTATCGACACTGGGTAAAGAAGAAATAGACAAGATAACCTTCACTGACGAACCCGATACCATCAACGAGTGGATGAAGCAAATCAGAGAATTCCGTCGTATATTGGAATCACAGGAAGATTTCCCATTGGAATATTTCTTCGATATGCGTGCTGCCATAGCTCGCATCAGACTCGAAAACACCCACTTGGAAGAGGAAGAACTTTTCGATTTAAGACGTTCAATAGACACTATCGGACGCATTGTGAAGTTTCTTTCACGTGGTGTAGAGGAAGATGACGAAGCCAGTGATTATACTGCCACGCCCGGAGAACGTGGAGAATACCCGTCTCTCTACACATTGGCCGACGGTGTTGCCACCTTTCCGCTGCTCATACAGCGTATAGACCAAATTCTAGATAAATTTGGTCGTCTACGCGATAACGCCTCTCCCACTCTTCTCAACATACGTCGCGAATTGAAACGAACAGAAGGTTCTATCTCGCGTACCTTATATAATATATTACGTATGGCACAAAGCGAAGGAGTCGTAGACAAAGATGTGACTCCCACTTTGCGCGATGGACGCCTCGTAATACCTGTTGCCCCGACCCTGAAACGCAAAATTAAAGGTATCATACATGATGAGTCGGCAACGGGACGAACAGTCTATATAGAGCCCACCGAAGTGGTAGAAGCCAACAACAGAATACGAGAACTAGAAAGCGATGAACGACATGAGGTCATTCGCATATTGACAGAAGTCACTAAGAAGATTCGTCCACATGTACACGAGTTGCTCGACGCCTATCATTTCTTGGGACTGGTAGACTTAATACGGGCTAAGGCGGAGACTGCAAAACAGATGCTTGCTTTCGAGCCTACAGTAGAGTCAAAACCTGTAATCGATTGGATACAAGCCATTCATCCACTCTTACGGATTACCCTAGAGAGACAACAGAAGCGTGTAGTGCCCTTAGACATTACGCTGACTAAAGAAAAGCGTATCCTCATTATATCCGGTCCAAATGCTGGAGGAAAAAGTGTCTGCTTGAAGACTGTAGGATTATTACAATATATGCTGCAATGCGGACTGAGCATCCCGGTTGGCGACCGTTCACAAGCAGGCGTATTTGAGAACATCATGATTGACATCGGAGACGAACAGAGCATGGAAAACGACCTAAGTACATACTCCAGTCACCTGATGAACATGAAGAATATGATGAAGCAAGCCAATGATCGAACAATTATATTGATTGATGAATTTGGCTCAGGAACGGAGCCACAGATTGGTGGAGCTATTGCTGAAAGTGTACTCAACAATCTTGCCGACAAAGGAACTTGGGGCGTTATCACCACTCACTATCAGAATCTAAAGCATTTCGCAGACAATCATGACTGCGCCGCAAATGGTGCAATGCTCTATGACCGACATGAAATGAAAGCGCTTTTCCAATTGGCTATCGGCCGACCGGGAAGTTCCTTTGCTATCGAGATAGCACGAAAGACCGGTTTACCCGAAGCCGTTATCAATGAAGCATCAGAGATTGTGGGGAACGATTACATTCAAAGCGACAAATATCTACAAGACATTGTACGCGACAAACGATATTGGGAAGGCAAAAGACAGACTGCCCGACTCCGTGAGAAAGACATGGAAAAGACTATAGCCCGATACGAAGACAGCATCAACGAGATTGAGCAACAGCGCAAAGAAATACTTAGAAAGGCAAAAGCGCAAGCAGAAGAACTCATCAAAGAGAGTAATAAGCGTATTGAGAATACAATTCGAGAGATTCGAGAAAAACAAGCTGAGAAAGAAGAAACCAAACGTATTCGACAAGAACTGAAGAAATTTGAGGAAAGCATCAGCGATATTGACACAAAAGCTAACGACGATCTCATCGCTCGTAAGATTGAACAGATTAAACAACGCAAAGAGAGAAAAGCTCAACGCAAGAAAGACAAGGCCCACCAAGAGGCACATGCGGTTGAGGTTTTGCGCAATGCTACAGACAAACGTACACCTAGCACCCATAACAAACCGCTTGTTGTGGGTGATACCGTACGCATCAAGGGACTAAAAACGATTGGTACGATTGAAACTATAGAGGGCAACTCATGTACCGCAATATTCGGTGGCATGCGTTCAAAGTTGAAACTTGATCGATTAGAAGCAGTACAAGACCTTCCGGAAACCAACTTGACAAAGAGCAATAAAACCATTGAGAAAATCTCTACAGGAGTAAATAAGCAGACACGCGACACCATTGATGACCACCGACAAAACTTCCATCAAGACTTAGATGTGAGAGGTATGCGAGGCGACGAAGCACTGAATGCCGTGCAATATTTTATTGATGACGCTATTCTTGTGGGAATGAGCCGAGTCAGAATACTCCACGGGAAAGGTAATGGAATCCTCCGCCAACTCATCAGACAATATCTCGCGACTATCCCTAACGTCATTAGATATGCCGACGAACACGTACAATTCGGTGGTGCAGGAATCACCGTCGTGGACATGTAAGTTATAAATATATGTTAATAAAAGCAGAATTCCAAGCTGGTTTCTTCCTTTTATTATTCAAATTATGTACCTTTGCACCCGCTTTATAAGCAAAACATGGGCAAGTCTCATACGGCCAGCTCCCTTTGAATCCCCCAGGGTGGGAACGCAGCAAGGGTATTAGGTTGTAGCGGCGCGATATGAACAGCTTGCCCACCTGCCTCTTTAGCTCAGTTGGCCAGAGCACGTGATTTGTAATCTCGGGGTCGTTGGTTCGAATCCGACAAGAGGCTCAAGAAGGAATAGAACGTACATTCATTGTAGCTCTGTTCCTTTTACATTTTCAAGCAGACCTCTAGCTCCCGTCTAAAAAAACACAATTTTTCTCAACTTATGGCATATTATGCGGGAATTTGCGTATTTTTGCAACTAAATACAAACGCATTTTTCTGTTAATGATAAACATTCGTTCCATCTTACAAATGCAAGCTTTCGCCCGATTAGACGGTGTCTATTTGGCCATTTTATGGATTGTAAGTTTCCTAAGCACGATCTATTTACCTGAAATAGGAATTGGTGGGTTCCTTGTTTTGTTCACTCCGTTCTTCGTAGGGTGGCGATTGACAAAATTTAGAGACTACGCTTTAGATGGCATCATTCCTCTTGGACGTGCTATACTATATTGTATGGATGTGTTCTTCTGCGGTGCTTTCATCTTTTCAGCATTCCAATTTTTCTATCTAAGCCTTGTAGATGATGGGCAGTTCACCTCGATGTTGACATCAACGGCCATATTAATGGACACCATAACCGGCTCAAAAGGGCACGAATATACTAAAGCCATAAGCTTCTATACTCAAATGTCGCCTCTGTCGTTGACCTCCATCTTCATGATAGATGAAATCATTTTAGGTTTCATCGTTACGCCTGTAATTGCCCTTTTCTGCTTCAGACGAACTAAAAAGAACATTATAAAACACTAAATATGGATATATCAGTAGTTGTACCTCTTTATAATGAGGATGAATCTTTACCCGAATTGCACGCTTGGATTCAGCGTGTGATGAAGGCCAACAACTTTACTTACGAGATAATCTTTATCAATGACGGTTCTACAGACAACTCGTGGAACGTCATAGAGGAACTTAGTACGAAAGATAATAACGTCAAAGGAATCAAGTTCCGTCGCAATTATGGAAAGAGTCCGGCACTCTTTTGCGGATTCCAAGAGGCACAAGGAGACGTTGTTATCACCATGGATGCCGATTTACAAGACTCTCCCGACGAGATTCCTGAGCTATATCGAATGATTACAGTAGATGGTTACGACCTCGTTTCCGGATACAAACAGAAGCGTTACGACCCACTATCAAAGACCATTCCTACCAAACTTTTCAATGCAACAGCACGAAAAATCAGTGGCATCCCTAATCTTCACGACTTCAATTGTGGCTTGAAAGCTTATCGTAAAGAGGTTGTAAAGAACATAGAAGTGTATGGAGAGATGCATCGATACATCCCTTATTTGGCCAAGAATGCAGGATTTGATAAAATTGGCGAGAAAGTTGTGCACCACCAAGCACGCAAATACGGCTCTACAAAGTTTGGTATCAATCGTTTCTTCAACGGCTATCTAGACTTGATAACCCTGTGGTTTCTCAGCAATTTCGGTAAAAAACCAATGCATGTATTTGGCCTTTTGGGTTCAATCATGTTCTTTATAGGCTTCATTGCGGTTCTCTTGATTGGAGCAGATAAGCTCTATGCCCTCTCTAACGGGATTCCCCAACGCCTGATTACAAGTTCCCCTTGGTTTTATATAGCATTGACCACCATGCTCATCGGCACCCAGTTGTTCCTTGCAGGATTCCTTGGTGACCTCATCAGCAGAAGCAATCCCGGTCGCAATGATTATCAAATAGAAAAGAAATTAAGATGCGAAGACTGATTCTACTCATCTTATCGGGTGTGCTGTTAGCTGCTTGTTCGAGTATCGAATGCCCCATGAACAGTCGAGTTTATACCACGTATAAGCTTCAAGGTACTGTGAAGAAACTGCAAGATTCGTTGACAGTATTTGCTAATTTGGGCAATGGCGTCGATTCAATCGTTCTCAATAGAGCTATTGAAGTGGATAGTTTTCAGTTACCAATGAGCTATGCCAACGACGCAGACACCTTTTATTTCTTATATGCCAATAAGAGCGGTAAGCTCGGAAGAGATACCATTGTTGTGGAAAAGACTAATCAACCACACTTTGAATCGGTAGATTGTAATGCAGTTGTCTTTCATACTATCAAGTCGGTACGCTTCACTACCCACATGATTGAGAATCTTTCTATTAACAATGCCAACGTAAACTACGATGCAACACCAAGCCATTTCAACATCACTTTCAAAGATCGCTATCAGTAGTCTTTTGTTCTTGGTGTGCATTCCGTCCTTTGCACAACAGTATAAAAAGAAAATTGTACCGGTCCAAGACACGATACCAACATTCCGCGGAATGCAAGTTTCAACCGATTTAGTAGGTCCTGTGCAACTTGCCGTGAGCGATTATGGACAATACGAAGGTGCTGTTAAAGTGAATTTAAAAGATAAATACTTTCCGACAGTGGAACTTGGTTATGGTAAAGCCAATGCCGAGAATGTCTCAACCAAACTCACTTATAAAACAAATGCGCCTTATTTCAAAGCAGGTGTAGACTTCAATCTAATGAAAGATAAGCACGATATATACCGCATATATGGCGGTTTTCGCTATGCTTTCACGAATTTTAAATATAATGTAGCTAGTTCCGGACTTGTAGATCCGATTTGGAAAGGCAATACAAACATTTCTGCTACCGGTATCAGTGGTTCTTTTCATTGGCTCGAAGCACTCTTTGCTATTGATGCAAAAATATGGGGACCACTCCGATTAGGTTGGAGTTTCCGCTATCGTCGGCGCTTAATACACAACCATGGAGACATTGGTGCTCCGTGGTATGTACCGGGATACGGACGATATGGCAATGCCCGACTAGGTGGAACATTCAATGTCGCACTTGAATTCTAATCTTTTAACAATACGAAAAGATATGGAGACGAAAAAAAGAAAACAACTCGCTTGGCAATTACCATTCTTGATTGTACTGATTATCGGTACAATTTATATTATCAAGCAGCAACGTTCAATGCCTTATCAGCACAATACAGGCAATATCTTTGGTACAGTGTATAACATTACTTACCAAAGTGAAACCGACCTGAATCAGGAAATTGTTGCAGAACTGAATAAAGTAGATAACTCATTATCTACTTTTAACAACTCTTCCATCATCACACGAATCAACAATAACCAGACCGTCAAGACCGACAGACTGTTCAATGAGGTTTTCAACATGGCCGAAGAGATTTCTCTACAGACCCATGGTGCCTTTGATATTACCGTGGCTCCACTTGTCAATCTATGGGGATTCGGTTTTAAACAAGGCAAGAATCCCAATAAGCAAAAGATTGATTCACTCTTAAATATCGTTGGATACAACAAGGTATCACTCAAGAACAATACTGTAACCAAGGCCGACCCGCGTGTTATGCTTGACTGTAGTGCCATCGCAAAAGGCTACGGAAGCGACTGTGTAGCAAGATTCTTGAAAAGCAGAGGTATCAAAAACTTCATGATAGAAATTGGTGGCGAGGTTGTAACATGTGGTATCAGCGAGAAGCGAATGCCATGGAAGATTGGTGTAACCAAACCTACCGACGACTCATTGCAAATCAATCAAGAACTCCAAACCGTCTTGAACGTCACCGACAAAGCCATGGCTACCAGCGGAAACTACCGCAACTTCTATTACAAAGGTGGCAAGAAGTATGCTCATACCATTGATCCGCATACTGGGTATCCCGTCCAACACAGCCTCTTATCGGCTACTGTGCTTGCCAATACATGCGCCAAAGCCGACGCATATGCCACAGCTTTCATGGTATTGGGTATTGATGAAGCCAAGAAAGTGTTGAACCAGCACCCTGACCTCATGGCCTATTTCATCTATTCCGATAATAACAACCGCCTAGCAGTATGGTATTCGCCATCGCTTAAGAACAAGATTGTAAAATAGGAACCTCTATACAGATGCAAGAATATGATATTCATTTATATCACAAACTCGTTACTCTCCCACTATTCCAAGGCTTAAGTCGCTCCGAACTTGAAACGATTGTGGGAGAAACCAAGTTTGGTTTCCACAAATACGAGTCCGGACAACCCATTGTTGTTGCCGATTCGCCCTGCACACATCTTTATTTTCTACTGACAGGTAACCTGCTTGTCACGACTCAAGCCGACGATTACAGCTATCAAATCACAGAACACATCTCGACTCCAGACATTCTTCAACCCGAACATCTTTTTGGTCTTACACAACGTTTCAGCAAAACCTTCACCGCCGAAACGAAATGTTACGTGATGAGTCTCGACAAAAACGAGATAATGAAATTATCAACTGAGTATGCCATCTTTCGTATGAGCCTACTCAACATCATCTCTACTAAGAGTCAGCGAATGCAACATGCCCCCTTAAGACACGTTCCAGAAAACCTCAAGGAGCGTATTGCTCGCTTCGTCACCGACCGCTGTCTACGCCCAGCAGGGCCAAAGACAATCAAAATTAAGATGCAACAACTGGCTGAAGAACTGAATGATAGTAGGTTAGACATATCCCGTGCACTCAACGAAATGCAAGACTTAGGCCAACTAACTCTTAAACGTGGTTATATCATCATTCCAGCTTTAGAGCATTTAGGTAAGCCTATCACATAAAATTCCAAAAATATTTAATTTGCAATGCATATAAATTATGAACACAAAAACAAAGAAAGTGCTTCTTATCGCTATGTTTACTTGCGCCATTCCATGCTTACAAATGACTCAAGGCGTAACTAAAAAGAAAGCACAAACTCGCGTAACCAATTCACTCATGACACCCAGTACACTCCCATTTGGTGCACCCGACTTCAGCAAAATCAAGTCATCCGACTATGTACCTGCTATTCAAGCCGGTATCAAACAGCAACGACAGGAGATTGCCAACATCGTTAATAACAAGCAAACTCCAACTTTCAACAACACGATTTTGGCATACGAGAAGAGCGGTTTACTCTTAGACCGCGTTAGCAGTATATTCAATGCTGTGGCCGAAGCCGACAAAACATCGGAGTTAGAGCAAGCAGAGAATACCATTATACCGCTACTCACAGCCTTTGAAAATGAAGTTAGCTTCAATCAAAAGCTTTTCAAACGTATCAAATACGTCTACGATCATCAACTGAAATCGCTTACCGGAGAAGATCGCAAACTGCTTGAAGACGTCTATAAAGGCTTCGTGCGTTCCGGCGCCTTGCTGTCTCCTGAGAAAATGAAGCGCATGGAGACCATCAATAATCGTTTGGCCAAACTGCAACAAGAGTTTGGTAACATGCTTCCCAAAGCTGCCAATGCCGCAGCCGTATGGGTGAATGACGTCAAGGAACTCGCGGGATTGAGCGATGCAGATATTGCACAATGCAAGAAAGATGCCGAAAGTCGTGGTGGTAAAGCGCCTTACTGTATCGTCATTACCAACACCACACAACAGCCAATCTTGGCAAGTCTTGCTAACCGAAACTTACGTCAACGTGTCTTCGAGGCCTCAATCCACCGCGCTGATGGCACCGGTAGCTTCAACACATTCCCACTTGTATCGGAGATTGCACGCTTGCGTGCTGAGAAAGCTCAACTCATGGGATTCAAGGACTACGCTTCTTACTCCCTTGACAAAGCAATGGCCAAGAATCCAACTAATGCCTACAACTTCTTGAAAAAACTCATCAAAGCATACCAACCTAAAGCTGAAGCCGAAACAAAAGCTATCGAAGAATATGCTCGTAAGACAGAAGGAGCTGATTTTAAACTCCAACCTTACGACCGTTTCTACTATTCTGCAAAGATGAAAAAGGAGCAGTTCAATTTTTCAGACGACGATGTAAAACCTTATTTCAATATAGATACCGTACTCATCAAGGGTGTTTTCTACGCCGCACATCGTGTTTACGGTCTCAATTTCAAAGAACGTAAGGATCTGCCCACCTATCATAAGGACATGAAAGTATTTGATGTGCTGGACGAGAACGGCAAGCAAATAGCCTTATTCTATTGCGATTACTATCGTAGACCAACCAAACGAGGTGGAGCATGGATGAGTTCGTTTGCCAAACAAAGCAAACTACGTGGTCAATTACCACTCATCTACAACGTTTGCAACTACGCAAAGGCTCCCGAAGGACAACCAACACTCATCACATGGGACGATGTATGTACGCTATTCCACGAGTTTGGACACGCCCTCCACGGTATGCTTTCCAATTGTAAATACAATACTTTAAGTGGAACAGCTGTAACACGCGACTTCGTAGAAATGCCATCGCAATTCAATGAATCATTTGCCAGCATTCCCGAAGTGTTCAACAATTATGCTCGCCAATATCAAACCAACGAGCCGATGCCCGAAGATTTGAAAGCCAAGATGATGAACTCGCTCACCTTCCAATCTGCTTACGCCCTTGGCGAGAACCTCGCTGCCACTTGTGCCGATATGGCATGGCATTGCCTTGAGGCTTCTCAAGTGCCTTCAGCAGATAAGGCTAACGAGTTTGAAGCTACAGCATTGAGAGAGATTGGCCTCTTAAACAATCAGATACCTCCCCGCTATCACACTTCATATTTCAATCATGTATGGGGCGGTGGATATGCAGCCGGATACTATAGCTATCTTTGGAGTGAGGTGTTAGCAGTCAATGTTGCCGACTATTTTGCTGCCCATGGAGCATTGACACGCCAAGTTGGTGACGCTTTCCGCACCAAAGTATTAAGCAAGGGTAACACCCTTGACTTAATGAGCATCTTCTCCGATTTCACAGGATTAAAAGAACCTGATGCCGCAGCACTGCTCAAGGCAAAGGGGTTATAAGCATCAAGAAAATCGAGTAGTCTGTTACCGGACTACTCGATTTTCTTTTTATACAGTCTATCAAGACATCATTATGATGCATTCATGACTCATTTACATTACCATATATTTCTTATCAGACGACTGCAGAGGCCTAACAATTTCCCTGCCTAAAAACGGCAGTTTTACTGAAAAATCTAAACAGCAATATTGCCAAGTTGTTGCAGCAAAACAAGCATAGTATGCTCGGTTCCATAAATTAGCTAAAAAAGCGATAGTAAATTTTGTTATTATCCTGATTTAGCGTAACTTTACAGCTGCAAATAGCTTTTACTAAATTAGTATGAATGAGAATCAAATAGAGAAAGAAAATCGTATTAATCCTTTTTTTAAACCGTATAATACTCCACATGATACTATCCCCTTCAACTCCATTCAGACATCTGACTTTGAAGAGGCGTTCATGGAGGGAATCCGTCGTGATGATGAAGAGATTCAGAAGATTATCAACGACAAGGAAACACCGACATTCGAGAACACCATTATACGTGTAGACACAGAGAAAGACGAACATTATTACGACTTATTGGACCGCGTATCCAATGTCTTCTCATGCATGTTGAGTGCCGAGACCAACGATGAGCTAGACGAATTGGCTCAAAAACTCAGCCCAATATTGACACAGCACGCCAACGATGTCAAACTAAACAAGCGTTTGTTCGAGCGTATCCAATATGTCTACAACCATCATCGCGACCTTACACCCGAAGAGCAAATGTTGCTCGAAACCAGTTATGACGGTTTTGTTAGAAGTGGTGCGCTGCTCAATGATGAACAAAAAGAGACCTTACGCAAACTGACAGAAGAAGCCGGCGTACTCTCTTTACAGTTCTCACAAAACCTGTTGAAAGAGAATAAAGCTTTCACGCTACACCTGACAGACAAGAAAGACCTTGCAGGACTGCCTGATACAGCTATCGAAGCTGCTGCGCAAACAGCAAAAGAAAAGAATGAGACGGGATGGATATTCACACTCGATTACCCCAGCTACAGTCCTTTCATGACCTATTCTGCATGTCGAGAATTACGCAAGCAAATGTACATGGCTCGCAACACTGAGTGTACACACAACAACAGCGAGAACAATCTGGAGATATGCAAGCGACTAGTAAACCTTAGAAGAGAGATTGCCCAACTGTTAGGATACGACACTTACGCTGACTATGTACTGAAACATCGTATGGCCAGCAATATAGACAACGTATATAAACTCCTAGACGACCTCCTCAAAGCATACAAACCGACTGCCATAGAAGAGGTAAAAGAGATTGAACAGTTGGCTAAACAGACCGAAGGCGACAACTTCCAACTGGAGCCATGGGACTTCGGTTACTACAGCTACAAGCTGCAAATGGAGAAGTACAATCTTGATGCAGAAATGCTCCGCCCCTATTTTGAATTGTCAAAAGTTATTGATGGCGTATTCGGATTGGCCAACCGGCTTTATGGAATCACTTTCAAAGAAGCCAAAGACATACAGGTGTACCATCCTGATGTAAAAGCATACGAGGTCTACGACAAAGACGGAAGCTATTTGGCTGTATTCTATGCCGACTTCCATCCGCGCAAAGGCAAACAAGGCGGGGCATGGATGACAGAATTCCAAGGCCAGTGGATAGACCACAAAGGAGTGAACGTACGTCCGCACGTAAGCGTAGTAATGAACTTAACCAAACCTACCGACGAGAAGCCTGCATTGCTGACACTGAGCGAAGTAGAAACTTTCTTACACGAATTTGGACACTCCCTCCACGGCATGTTTGCCAATACTCGCTTCGAGAGCCTAAGTGGTACCAACGTATGGTGGGATTTTGTTGAGCTACCATCACAGTTCATGGAGAACTATTCGATAGAGAAAGAGTTTCTACGCACCTTTGCTTTCCATTATCAAACAGGCGAGCCATTACCCGACGAGTTGATAGACCGCATTGTCCGTAGCCGCAACTTCATGGCCGCCTACAACTGTTTACGCCAAGTAAGTTTTGGACTTTTAGATATGGCTTACTACACACGGAAAGATGTTTTCGATGCCGACATCATCCCATTTGAGAAGAAGGCATGGGAAGAAGCAATCATTACCAAGCAACAACCCGATACATGTATGACCGTGCAGTTCTCACACATTATGGCCGGAGGGTATGCGGCAGGCTACTATAGCTACAAGTGGGCAGAGGTATTAGATGCTGATGCGTTCAGTCTATTTAAGAAAAACGGCATCTTCGATGTAAAAACAGCCCAAAGTTTTAGAGATAACGTGCTATCAAAAGGTGGTACTGAGCACCCTATGACGCTCTATAAGCGATTCCGCGGACAAGAGCCTACCATTGAAGCATTGTTGGTTCGCAATGGTATCAAGCAAGCATAACCATGAATAAGAAGCAAGAGAAACTAGATTTAAGATATCTGCGCATGGCTAGAATATGGGCAGAAAACTCTTATTGTGAGCGCAGAAAGGTAGGCGCATTGGTGGTTAAAGACAAGATGATTATCAGTGACGGCTACAACGGAACGCCCAGTGGTTTTGAAAATGTGTGCGAAGACGAGAACAAGTTGACCAAGCCCTACGTGCTACACGCAGAAGCCAATGCCATCACCAAGTTGGCACGATCGTCAAACAACAGCGATGGGAGTACGCTCTATGTGACGGCTTCTCCCTGTATAGAGTGTGCCAAGCTGATTATCCAAGCCGGTATCAAACGCGTTGTTTACGGTGAGAAGTACCGTTTGGAAGATGGTATCAACTTATTAAAGAGGGCAAATATAGAAGTAATATATTTAAATCCTGACGACAATGAATCAAAATAAGAATCGTTATATGCCGCTATTGATGGCACTTAGTGTTGTCTTAGGTATTATTATCGGTACATTTTACGCCAATCATTTCTCTGGAAACAGACTGAATATTATCAATTCGGGTAGCAACAGGCTCAACAATCTGCTGCACATCATTGATGATCAATACGTGGATAAGGTGAATATGGACTCTTTGGTAGACCATGCCATCCCGCAGATACTGTCTGAATTGGATCCCCACTCAGTCTATATCAGTGCAGCAGACGTACAGGCTGCCAGTGATGATTTGAAAGGTTCTTTCTCTGGAGTCGGTATTGAATTCACCATTAGAGAAGATACTATACACGTCCAAAACGTCATTAAAAACGGGCCGGCAGAAAGGGCTGGCATCTTGGCAGGGGATAAAATCGTAAGCATTGACGGTAAACCTTTCGCCGGAAAGATGGTAACACAAAGCGAAGCTATGCACCGATTGAAAGGTCCGAAAGACACAAAAGTCAAGATTGGAGTACTGCGCTATGGTGTCAAAGAGGCTAAATACTTCACTGTTACACGTGCTGACATTCCGGTAAAGAGCATCGCTGCCACTTATATGCTTGATGATAATACCGGTTACATACGCATTAAGAACTTTGGAGAAACTACATATCCGGAGCTCCTTATCTCATTGGCAAAGCTCTCACAAGAAGGTTTCTCTAATCTAGTGATAGACCTTCGCGACAATACAGGCGGTTATTTGAACTCTGCCGTACAAATGGCTAACGAGTTTTTACCAAAGAATAAGCTTATCGTTTATACTGAAGGACGTAAGAGTCCACGCCAAGACTATCGTTCTGATGGACATGGAAGTTATCAGAAAATCCCAATGATAGTACTTATCAACGAAGGTTCGGCTTCATCGGCTGAAATTTTTGCCGGTGCCATGCAGGATAATGACCGCGCTACTATCATCGGTCGGCGCTCGTTCGGAAAGGGATTGGTACAGAAACAAATCGGTTTTCCGGACGGCAGCATGATTCGACTAACCATCGCACGCTACTACACTCCATCGGGAAGATGTATCCAAAAGCCTTATACAGGCGGCAAATACAATGAGTATGAACAGGATTTGATAAGCCGTTATCAGCATGGTGAATACTTCTCGCAAGACAGTATTAAACATACAGGACCAGCATATCACACTGGCATAGGACGTACAGTATATGGTGGAGGTGGCATTACGCCGGACATATTCGTACCGGAAGATACGCTTGGTATGACTTCTTACTACAAGCAAGCAGCCATAAGCGGACTCATCTTGCAGTATGCTTTCACCTATACAGACGACAATCGACTGAAGTTGAACAACTTTAAAGAAATGTCGGAGTTAAGCGATTATCTTGCAAAGCAGAACTTAGTAGATAAGTTTGCAACCTATGCAGAGGGTAAAGGACTGCAACGCCGTAATCTACTTATCAAACGTAGCTACTCCCTACTCTACAAGTATATCAACAGCCGAATCATCTATAATATGCTAGATGAAGAAGCATGGAATGAATATATCAACATTTCAGATCCGGTTATCAGTCGAACTTTGGCGGTATTCAAAGCAAATGCAGCTTTCCCAAAAGTAATTGAAAAGCCTGCGACTCCAAAGAACAAGAAATAAAAAGATAGGAGTGTGGAAATTCCACACTCCTATTTGCTATCATAATATGAAAATAACAGATAAGAAAGCATTACGCAGAATCATACGGGAACGAAAGAAACAATATACTCCAGAACAATTGACTGCCATGTCAAAGGAAATTGTTACACGATTGCTTTCACATCCTCGTATCCTGCAAGCTAAATATATACTACTCTATTATTCGCTTCCCGACGAAATTGATACGCATTGCTTAGCCGACCAACTGATAGCTATGGGAAAGCAAATCCTCCTACCTGTCATAGTCGGTGAGACTGATTTAATCCTTAGAAGATACACCGGCACACAAGATTTGAAAGCAGATAATGCCTTTCATATATTGGAGCCGACGGGCGAATTATTTACTGAGTATGAGAAAATAGAGGTAGGTATTATCCCCGGTATGAGTCTCGACAATCATGGAAACAGACTCGGAAGGGGCAAAGGGTATTATGATAGATTGCTCACACAGATACCACATCTATATAAAATAGGTGTATGTTTCGACTTTCAGAAAGTAGATTATGTACCGACATCGGAATACGATGTTCCTATGGATGAAGTCTTATAACGCCGAGAATCAGTAAAACTTAATATCAGAGATGATAAATCCCCCCACCTGTTCATTCAAACGAGTGACTAACTTTCCTTTCATCATGCAGAGATCTTGACGTAATGCCGGATTAGAAATCTTGACCAAGAGGGTTTGGTTTTTGATAAATAGAGACTGAGTATAACGAGCTATGGTCGGTCCTGCGACTGTCGGCCATGAATCAATCAGCCGTTTTTGCTTGAGAGGAATCTCCAATCCCTCTACACGCAAAAACTTATTAAGGACTTCATCGAGTGTTAAGACCTGTCGTTTGAACATATCTGATTATATTTTCTCTATTATTTCGCCATTCTCAACTGAAAATAGCTTATAATCACAATGGCTACTTTGCAAAATTTGATCAAGGTGGTCGCGATTAGTATCGGTCATAAATATCTGCCCATAGCTATCTCCCGATACCAGTTTTACGATTTGCTCAACCCGGCGAGCATCTAGTTTATCAAAAATATCATCAAGCAATAACAAAGGAACTGTATTGGAAGATGTGCGCTTTAAGAAATCAAATTGCGCCAATTTAAGTGCCAATACAAATGTCTTATGCTGTCCCTGACTCCCTTCGCGTCTTAACTGATAGCCTCCAAGAAGCATCTCTATGTCATCACGATGGATACCGTGAAGCGAATAACCCACTGCCCTATCTTTGAATCTATCACGTTGTATCACATCTAAAAGGCGGCCACGTTGGCAATGTGATACATAGTTTAGGGATACGGTCTCCTTATTTTCAGAAATAGATTGATATATCTGTTGGAATAATGGCACTAATTCCCGGATGAAAGCATCACGTTTTTGGAACACAAATTCACCATTCTCAGCCATCTGTTGTTCCCAAATTTCCATCAGTTGCACATCAGGTTCGGCCTCCATTTTGAGCAAAGCATTACGCTGCTGCAACGCTTTATTGTAAGCCATCAGGGCTTCCATATAGCCATGATCATATTGTGAAATCACAATATCCATCAATCTGCGACGCTCATCACTGCCCCCCTCAATCAAAATACTGTCGGCAGGAGACACAAAGACCAATGGTATTAGTCCTATATGTTCAACCAATCGCTTATAATCTTTCTTATTCCGCTTGAATCGTTTACGCTGTCCGCGCTTCATACCACAGTACACATCCTCTACATCCCCGGCATCATTGAGATACTTACCATCCAAAACCATGAAGTCGGAATCGTGCTTCATGATTTGGGAATCAATCGGATTGAAAGCACTTCGGCAAAAAGAAAGATAGTAAATAGCATCTAGTAAATTGGTCTTCCCTTCACCATTACTTCCTATTAGGCAATTCAATTTCGGAGACAACTGCAAATCAGCCGACTCAATATTCTTAAAATTAATAATGGAAATCTTATCCAATAACATCGTAGATGCAAAGTTAGGGGTTTTGATATTCATAAACGAAAAAAAGGGATAAATAAATTTCAATATATGAGATATATTCAGTACTTTTGCGACAAATATGGTATACAGGTCTCAACATGTATACCTTTGCTTTTTAGCCGAAATAATAAAAAACATATAAAGTAATGTCAAAACAGAACGAACAGGGAGTTTTCGAAGCTAATGAAGCTCTCAACAAGTCAGAAGCTTTCTTTGATAAATACAAGAAAGCCATCATCGGTGCAGTCATTGCCCTTATTGTTATCATTGTAGGATTCTTCCTTTACAAGGCTTATGTAGCCGGTCCACGTGAAGAAAAAGCAAGCACGGAACTAGGAAAGGGACAGGAATACTTTAACAACGAGATGTTCGACAAGGCTCTCAATGGCGATGGTGCTGGTTATGCCGGCTTCGTTAAGATTGCAGATGACTTCAGTGGAACAGACGCAGCTAACTTGGCTAACCTTTATGCAGGTCTTTGCTACGCCAATTTAGAGAAGTGGAATGATGCTGTAAAATATCTCGATCAGTATTCACCTGCTGATGATGCGATGATAAGTCCGGCTGCAGTTGCTGCTTTAGGCAATGCTTACGCTCATGTAAACCAATTGGATAAGGCTATCAGCAACTTGAAGAAAGCTGCAGATATGGCCGATAGCGAAGGCAATGATGGTGTAAATATAAGTCTGTCACCAACTTTCTTATTGCAAGCCGGTGAACTATTGGAGAGCCAAGGTAAGAAAGATGAAGCCCTGAAAATCTATCAAGATATCAAGAGCAAGTATGTAAACTCAGCCCTCGTTCAAAGTCAGGAAATAGACAAATACATAGAACGCGCTTCACGATAATGGCAACAGCATTACATAATCTTTCAGATTACGACCTCAGCAAGGTTCCTGATGCAAGCAACATGTGCTTCGGTATCGTTGTCTCAGAATGGAACCCTGAGGTAACAGGAGCCTTACTTGATGGCGCAGTGAAGACTCTTGAGAAGCATGGAGCGTTGCCAGAGAACATCCATGTGAAGACTGTTCCCGGAAGTTTCGAGCTTGTTTATGGAGCACATCAAATGATTCTCAATGGCGGCTATGACGCTGTTATCATTCTAGGATGCGTGATTCGTGGTGAAACACCGCATTTTGATTATATCTGTCAAGGCGTAACTGCCGGCATCGCAAGGCTCAATGCCACAAGTGAAATTCCCGTAGTTTATGGTCTATTGACCACTAACGACTTGCAACAAGCTCAAGATCGTTGTGGTGGTCGACTGGGTAACAAGGGGGATGAATGCGCGGTTGTTGCCATTAAGATGGCTAAATTCTAAAGAATAGTATAGTTGAAAGACTTTGCAGCTATAGATTTTGAAACTGCAAATGGTTACCGAACAAGCGTTTGTAGTGTAGGTGTGGTGATAGTAGAGAATGGGATTATAACCGATTCATACTATCACCTCATTCGTCCTGTACCTAATTATTACAATCCATACAATACTGCTGTACATGGATTGACGCGCGAAGACACTGACGATGCACCTAGTTTTCCTGATGTTTGGGCTGAGATTGCTCCCAAGCTCAAGCATCTTCCACTCGTCGCTCACAACAAAGCTTTCGACGAAAGCTGTTTGAAAGCCGTGTTCAATGCCTACGAATTGGCCTATCCAAACTATCCTTTCTTCTGTACTCTCGCTGGTGCACGCCGACGATTCCGCAAGACTGAGATTGCCAACTATCAACTACATACAGTCGCAGCCAAGTGCGGTTACATACTAGAAAACCACCATCACGCCTTAGCCGATGCTGAAGCATGCGCCCATATAGCTATTAAGATATTATAAGCAACCCATTCAATAAAACAAAATGAAATTACATCAACTCTTTCAGGCATACGATTTCGATGAAGTCATGCCCATCATCAACGATATGTTCCCCGGAACTAGCAAGTACAGAGAACCACTAGAAACAGCATACAATCTCATCCTTCAGATGAAACCAGTCCCAAACAAAGCTGCAATCCGCTATAAAATAATGGATTCAGACAATAAGGGAGAACAGTATATGGGGGCAGAGGACAGCGCTTTCATGACTACATGGGAGGTATGCCTTGGCAAAGATATCTCAAAAGAAGGCGGTGTAGACCTCAGCAACGCAGAGATTTTGGCCAATTGCCTAGTCAACATGTGCTTCATCAGCAAGTATCCCAAAGCCTTTGAAGCTGCTCGCAAAAAACTTCTAAAATAAACAATTAGAGGGGACTAAATCCCCTCTTCCTCAGACAACTCGTCTTCTGTCTTTTGTGTTCCATCTCCTGTATCCAATTGGGTATCCTTCGAAATGGAAACAGCACCAGTCCTTGAAATCATCAAAACCAGAGGAACGTATTCATCACTCATCTTATCTGGTGAACCCACGCTGGCTGCAAAGCGCAATCTGTCGCCCTGTGCTGCATCCAACACGACGCCTAACAGCGCACTGTTTTTCTTGTAAATATCATCCACATAAGATTCGAAATCACTTTTAGTGAAAGTACGATTAAAGAATTCCGAACCATCTTTACGCAGTATTTTCACAGTTATTTTGTTATCATAGTAGCGATTTCCGCTATCATCAACAACCAATTTCAAAGTTTCGTCGGCCTGTCTGGATACCACAACCTTATAAGTTGCTCCAATCCATTCCACATTTCGCGTTTGTAAATAGTCTCCAATCTTTTGCGGTTTCTTATTTATCACCTGAGCTTTAGGCTTATGGGTGATAATATCTTGGCTCTTTTTGGCTTCCTTACAGCCAGTAAGTCCACCAACAAGCATGCTTATCACTATGAAAGGTAAAAATCGTTGCATCGTACAATGGTTCATTTAGGAAGCAAAGTTAATAAAAAACCGCGATAAAAACAACGGCATCTACCGCTAAAACAAATTTAGCAGTTTCTACTGCCAAAAGATTCAAGCCCAATTAATAAATATATATGAAATACGAGACATCTATGTTTTTTTGCTATCTTTGCATAAGATAGGTTGCATTTGGCAAATAGAAAAAAGTTTTCTTTGGGCTCATTTACACTATCTTTGCACCAATTAAACAAGTATTATCAAATGAAATATCTCTTTTTTTACATATTTATGTCTGTAGTTTTCTTTTGTTCCTGTTCTCAACATAAGACTACAGAAATATCGAACGAGTCTCCTATTGACACCATCCCACAGATGATTATGCAAATACAGCGAACATCTCGGCTCTATACGGCAGAATGTAAGGTACATAAAATCATCACCCATGATGACCAAAAGAAGATTTCTGGCTCGTTCATGAGCAAGGATTTCAGTATCAATCTTCCCCTCGGTAATCGCAAAGTTGCCATTCCAATGAACGCAACCATCAAAGCATACATTGACTTCGACAACTTCTCAAAAGAGAACATACGTAAAAAAGGAGATAAAATCAACATTATATTACCAGACCCGAAACTAGTTCTTACCAGTTCGAAGATAAACCATCGAGAAGTAAAACAATATGTAGCGTTCACTCGTTCCGACTTCAGTGATGCCGAACTTACATCGTTCGAGAAGCAAGGGCGACAGGCTATCATCAACGATATTCCCCATTTAGGCATCATCAATCAAGCCAAAGAGAGCGCTGCACGGACCTTGATTCCTATCATCAAACAAATGGGATATACAGAAGAAAATATCATTATAACATTCCGCAAAGAGTTTACTATCAGCGACTTACCAACACTATTAGACTATTCAACAATAGAGAAGAGCAACAATTAGACACATGGAACACCCCAATAACAATCCCATACTCGCAGCTTTAAAACATCTCTCAAAAGCTGTATGGATTACCATCATCACCCTATTCTTATTGATAATACTCGCCATTACTACCTTTACATGGTATAATCGCGACAATCATGTAGCCATCAACAGCGACAATCGTATAGATATAACCCCTACTCAGATTCGGTCTATCGAGAATATCGGTGAATGGGAGTTCTTGTCTATCAGCGACGAAGAGTTTGTAGACACTGTGAAACGAGGCTTCTTCGGCGATTCTAAACTTGCACGTATCTATTACGGAACGCTCCGAATAGGTATCAACATGCATGAAGCCACACCCGATTGGATTCAAACCGATGGTGATACCATCCAAGCCACGCTCCCACCTATCAAACTTCTAGACAACGATTTCATTGATGAGACAAAAACACAATCGTTTTATGAAGAAGGCAAATGGACCAATGTCGACCGTGAATTACTTTATAAGAAAGCATATAAGCTGATGAAACAAAGATGTCTTACGCCGCAAAACATAGAACATGCACAAGAAAATGCCACACGGCAATTCTATAGTCTCTTCAAATCCATGGGTTATGAGAATGTCCGTATCACATTCCAAACAAATGAAAAGAAGTGATATGAATAGTTCATATCACTTCTAATTAATTCCTTAAATACTATTCTTCAATCACTGCTATGGCCTAGCAACCACTCTGAAGAGCCATGGCAGCAATGCTGACAAGCCCGAACAGCAGACTTGAAAAGCCCATACAGTTTTTTGAAGTCTACTCGCCGATAAGTAAACAAATTATCAATTAAGAATCAGGAGTGAGGAATTATTTTGCCTGCAAGGTTATTATTCCATCATTTATCCCAACGCCACGTGCACTCAATTGAATTTGTCCGGCCTCTTTCCCTGCCTGTATTTATAACCATAGAACAACCAAAACTAATCAGAAATATCCGAGTGTAAATCTTTAATTACCAGCATATTCTAAAATTTAACACTTTTCGGTTGCCATTTGTCGCTTCCCAAATTTCCACATATTTTTGAGACGTATTTCTGACGTGGAGAATTTGCGGGGCTTGTTTTTTGTCACACCGTGCAGACAGTTGACAAGGGTTTACAACCGTTTACGACAAGCGACAATAACCGCCCCGATATGCGGAAACAGTCACACTGTGTAGAAAAGCGACAATGGTTGACTTCCGTTCACATCCGTTTACCATTTCAGAGATATAGGATTGAAGAAATGAACCATTAAACGATAAAACGGTATGAAAGCAACCAGAAAATGCAGTTTTTGCGGCAAGTCCTTTGTAACCCGAAGCGGTATGCAAAGATATTGCAGTGAGGCTTGTCAGGCAGAAGCCAAACGAGCCAGAGTGATGCAGAAGAACAACCTCTTCAAAGTCGCCCAACCCTTGATGGAGATACAGCATCAGGAGTATCTCACCTTTTCCAAAGCAGCCATCCTCATGGGCTGTTCCCGACAGTACATTTACAAACTTGTAGCCATCGGCAAGCTGAAAGCCTCACGCATCAGCAACCGCATGGCATTCATCCGCAGAGCCGACATCGAGCAGATGTTGGAGGGCAATCCCTATCACCGCATCCTGCCCGGCAACACCTCCACACCAAGGAAATCATCTTCATCTTCCTTACCTGCCAAAAGAGAAAAAAGGGAAAAGGAAAGCGAAGAAGTGTTGGACTTCTATTCGGGCGAGGAGGTGATGTCCCTTTTTAAGGTAAAGCAGTCATGGCTTTACACTTCCGCCAAGCGTAACCATATCCCCATCTGCCGTATCGCAGGAAAGAACTATTACAGCAAGAAGCATATTGACGAGTTTTTCGGTGTGGCAGTTGATATTAGCGAAATTACCGACTGGCTACTGACCGAGGAGGTGGAGGAACTGTTCGGCATGAAGCCGACCGCACTCCGTGCCTACACCTATCGCCATAAGATACCCACTAAAAGAGAGTACGGGCGTACCTATTACTCCAAATCACATTTGAACGAACTCCGCAGAACTGACCTTGTGAACGATGAACGCTACTATACCGTTGAGCAGGTGCAGCAAATCTATGGTCTTTCGTCAGCCAACATCTGCCATATCGTCAAGGTGAAGCACATCGAAAAGATAAAGGTGGGTGTGAAAAACCTGCTTTTGCGCTCAGATGTGGAGCGTGTCATGGCTGAAAGGAACAAATAACCGTGAAAAATCGGGATTATCGAAAATTATTTCAAAATGATGTATCGTGGAGGTATTCACGGATATTTCACGTTGTTCCTTTGCCATCGGAAACATGGATACAACTCCAAAATGTATACAACCAATTAAAACATAATTATTATGAGTAAATGCAAAACAGTTACCTTGCGTAAGCGCAAGATTAAGAACGGGACACAGTATTCACTATGCCTTGACTACTATCCCGGCTACCGTGACAATGTCACCATGAGAGTGATTACACGTGAAGCCTTAGGAATTTACATCTTCGCCAAACCTGCAAACCAGCAGGAACGGGACTTCAACGCACGCATGATGAAGAAAGCGGTCATCCTGCGCAACCAGCGCTACGAAGCCATTTTCAATGAAAACAACGGCTTTTTTGACAAGACCAAGATGAAGGGCGATTTCCTTGCCTATTTCAAAGGACTGGCTGACCGCAAGAATATCAAGTGGCAGCACGTATACAAGCATTTCCAGCGGTTCGTGAACGGCAAATGCACCTTTGAGGAGGTGGATGTGGATTTGTGCCGCAAGTTCATGGAATACCTGCTTGATGCACCCCAATCCATCCACACCAACCAAAAGCTGCACATCAACTCCGCAGCAGGCTATTGGTCAACTTTCCGTGCCGTGCTGCACACCGCTTACCGTGACAGGAAGATAAAGGAGAACCCAAACGGCTTCTTAGACCGCATCGAGTGCATTCCCACCATCAGGGAGCATTTGAGCCAAGAGGAACTGATACGGCTTGCCGAAACACCCTGTGAGGAGGAGGTCTTGAAAAAAGCTTTTCTTTTCGCCTGTCTTACGGGACTGAGAAAGAGCGACATCAGACAGCTCACGTGGCAGCAGATACAACCATACACCAACGGCAGGATGTTCGTTACCACCCGTATGCAGAAAACCAAAGAAATAGTGCATAACCCCATCAGTGATGAAGCCTATGGACTGCTGGGAGAACGGGGCGAGGGACTTATCTTTGAGGATTTCAAGGACAAGATGCTGCAAGGACCACTCCAACGGTGGCTCACGGCAGCAGGGATAACCAAGAAAATCACCTTTCACTGTACCCGCCACAGCTTCGGAAGCCTGCACGTGGAAATGGGAACGGACATGGCTGTCATCCAAGCCTATCTCGGACATAAGAACATTACCACCACACAAATCTATTCCAAGATAGCAGCGCAGCAGATGTGTCAGGTGGTGGACAAGATAACCTTGAAGCGCAAGGAGGCATAAATGTCTCACATTGACAGGTATTCAGAGGGGCGGTTATGGCTACAAGGCTATAATCGCCCCTCTATGTTTTTGGCTTGATGCCACCATTTATAAGCCCCTCAGAGTATGAAACAGAGTATGATATGATGACATTTCGTGAAATACATTGAAAAAGACCGTTCTAACCGCAAATAACGGGCAGTAATTGGGAAAAATAGCATTAACTTTGCACAAAATAATACAGGAACATTCAATCTCTCAACGAAATATGGAATCATCAATCAAGGACAAATACATCATCTTGGGCTTTGTCGGCTTCGCCATCGTCCTAATATCTTCCATTGCCACGCTGGTAATAGCGGACAGCTTCAACCAAGACAACTTTGTCAGGTGGATAGTATTCGTATGCTGTAACCTGTTGGGATGGTTGCTCTATCTCTCCTTTCAGACACTTATCTTTGATACATACGAAATCTACAAAATCAAGTTCGGCAAGAAAGAAACGATTGCCGAAGCCATAGAGGTGCAGGAAGAACTGTCACAAAATACACTTGAAGAAGCCACATCTGTGCCTGGACCTACATCAGTCCCTGAGCCTGTACCCGAATCATCCCCGACAAAAGAAGAGACACTTATCCAAACACAACCGATAGAGCTTACTATCGCCCCGGATCTTCACGAAAAGAACCGTGCCAATTACGCAAGCAGAGAGCAACGGGAAAAGGAAGAGCGCATCCGCATGGTCATGGAGTATTGCCATTATTACCTGCCTCGCATTGCCGACCAAGAAACCGTGAACCACATCTGTACTGAGGTGGACAAATGGATGAATCTTAACACTTATACCCCGAAGCCCATACAAAGACCGTTTACCAAAGACATCAACAACATTCCACTCCGTCACTTCGTATGGAATATCTCTGAGCGTTTCCTGTACAAGAGATACTACAATGGGGATAACCGTGCCAAGTTCATCAAAGCCCTTTTCCCGAAATCGTTTGCTGATACAGACTTATCAACCATCAAGAATTTCAAGGTAGAGCCGTTAAAGACGGAAATTCCCATTGATGAACCCGAAAACGGCAAACTTGATTTCCACTATCCCGAGGATTATGTGCGGAATTAGGATAATCACGACACCAACGACAACCATCCGGTAACTCATAACCGCCTGTTTTACATCGTTTCCCGAGTAATTTTACCCGTCATTTATGGCTGGGCTTAATTATTCGGGAATTATTTTGCAATGACGTGTCGTGGAGATATTCACGGATATATCATTTCAGTCCTTTGCGCCAAGTCTTACAAAAGAGACGAGTACGCGAATGGAAAAATCAATTCTTACCTTCAACGACCTCCCCGAGGTTGTCGCTCAGCTTCGAGACGAAGTGATGAGCCTGAAAAGCCTGCTCGCCGAGCAGCGCAGTGTGAACAATGCCAAAACGGTGGACACCCACGTGCCCATGTCTGTGGACGAGGCAGCAGAGTATTTAGGTATCCCTAAGGGTACGCTCTACATGAAACTGTCAGAAGGGACAATCCCTGCCACCAAGCCCGGCAAACGCTATTGCCTTTACCGTGACGAACTGGACAAGTGGCTGGAAACCGCCCGAAAGAATCCCATACCGTTGTCAGACGAGGAACTGAACAAGTCCTTATCCTCTTCCCACCGTCGCAAGCCCAACCCACGTAACTGGTGAATGATATGGAAGAGGATAAGAACTATATCAACCTGATACGTGGCGACCTCACAAAAGCATCCCAAGCGCATAACGGTATGCCCGACAGTGTAGGCATGATGAATATCAAGACGGCAAACCAAACCATTCTTGAAGCATCGTTATTGCCTACGCCCCGTGCGCTGTGGGACAGCTTTTGGTACGAGGGGGAACTCTCCTGCTTGTTTGCCGATTCCAACGTGGGCAAGTCCATCCTTGCCGTGCAGATAGCCGACCGCATCGCCCGAACCGACAATGTGCTGTATCTGGACTTTGAACTGTCCGAAAAGCAGTTCCAGCTCCGCTATACCAACGAGCATGGAGAGCTCTACACCTTTCCCGACAAACTCTATCGGGTGTCTATTGACTGCAACCAGCTTTTGGATGCCAACTTTGAGGAAGCTATCATAGGCGGCATTGAACAGATGGCTGTGCAGACCGACTGCAAGATTTTCATCATTGACAATCTTACCTACCTGTGTTGCGCCATGGAGAAAGGCGATGCCGCAGGACGGCTGATGATTCAGCTGAACAATCTCAAAAAGAGATATGCGCTCTCTATCCTTGTCCTAGCACATACGCCCAAACGCTCTTTGGATTGTCCCATCACATCCAACGACCTTGCCGGAAGCAAACGGCTCTACAATTTCTTTGACAGCGTGTTCACCATTGGAAAAAGTGCCCAAGACGGAGGGCTTCGCTATGTGAAGCAGCTTAAAGTGCGCTATGGCACGTTCTCTCATGATGCGGATAATGTAATCGTTTACGAGATTGACAAGGTGGATGCTTTCTTGCAGTTCGTGTTCAGGGGCTATTCCACGGAAAAGGAACACTTGAAAAAATTGGGCGACAATGAATCAAGCCAAAGGGATTGCCAAATTCTGCAACTCTCCCAATCGGGCAAGTCCGTCAGGGAGATAGCCTCACAGGTGAATTGTGGCAAGTCCACCGTAAACCGTATCATCCAGCGCAGCAAAGAGAGTAAAAACGCAGGTGTCCCAAGTGTCCCACTGTCCCAACCCTTAGAGTGTGGGACAATGGGACAGGATGGGACAGCCGACAATCAACCATCAAAAACGGACTAAGCTATGGGCAA
Organism: Prevotella sp. S7 MS 2; assembly: GCF_000762865.1. Taxonomy (NCBI): domain Bacteria; kingdom Pseudomonadati; phylum Bacteroidota; class Bacteroidia; order Bacteroidales; family Prevotellaceae; genus Prevotella; species Prevotella sp. S7 MS 2. The sequence goes on from NZ_JRPT01000005.1 coordinate 90,354, forward strand.
TTATTCATTACAGAAGTATAAAGGAACGGCAACACGGCATACCTGCCCCAAATGCGGAGACAGGCATTCTTTCGTCTATTACGTGGACGAAAATAATGTGCCGTTGCATCCATCGGTCGGCAGATGTAACCACGAAAGCGGTTGTGGGTATCACTACACTCCGAAAGAGTATTTTCAAGAGCATCCTGAACACAGAACTACCAATGATTTCTCTTTTGACAGGCAAAGAGCAGAGCAGAAGAAAGTGAAGCAGCAAAGTAAGCCGACAGCCATCGGCTATATTCCCCCTCACTATGTGGAGAAGTCGCAAAGCGAGCGTAGCAATTTCTTCCGTTTCCTCTTCACACTCCTTACTTCCTACTATGGCGACAAGGCGAAAGAGGTGTTGAAGCGGTTGTTGGAGGAATACCGTTTGGGGGCTACCCGTGACGGCTCTGTTATCTTTTGGCAGATAGACAGGACGGGCAAGGTACGCACGGGAAAGGTGATGCAGTACAATCCCGAAGACGGACACCGTATCAAGGGAGGACAGACATCGGCAGTGAACTGGATACACAGCATATTGAAAAAGCAGCGTGTGTTGGCAGAGGATTGGCAACTATCCCAATGCCTTTTCGGGGAACACTTGTTGAAAACGCATCCCGACAAGGTGGTGGTCTTGGTGGAATCCGAGAAGAGTGCCGTTATCGGTTCTGCTATCTTCCCCGATTATGTATGGCTGGCTACGGGTGGTAAGAGTCAGATGAGAGAAGAGAAACTCCGTGTACTGTCAGGGCGAACCGTGCTTCTCTTTCCCGATGCCGATGCTTATGCCGAGTGGAAACAGCGAGCCGAGAGCATGTACTTTTGTAAGGTGGTGGTTTCGGACATCATCGAAAGGAATGCCACCCCGAAACAAAAAGAAGCCCATATCGACATAGCCGATTGGATTATCTTTCAGATACGGGAGGGCAAGGTGATGAGTACAGCCAACCACTTGGTCGAGGCTGAGAGAATCCTCCAGCGGATGATAGAGAAGAATCCCGTCCTGCAAAAACTGATAGACGATTTAGACCTTGTGCTGGTCGGTGCATCTCCAATCGGCAACGATGATGAAAAACCTCCCTGACGGAGGAGAGCGGAAGCCGTAGGCTGGAGTTTGCAGACAATGGCTTGCCATTGATATAGCCCACTATAACTACACGCTCCGCTTACGTAGTTGTGGGCTCTCCCGAGGGGATTAGGGTTTTACCCTAATGACCCACTCAGGGCGTTTCTCCCCTGAGAACCCAGAGCAAAGAGTGACCCTCTCTTTGCAATCTCCGCTTATGGGTTGCACCCCTAAGAACCCCATGCGTTTACGGACAGCGGAAAAGCAAACAATAAAGTACAAACCAAAAAACAAGTATCTATGGCAACAAAATCAAGCATACATATCAAGCCCTGCAACATCGCATCGAGCGAGGCTCACAACAGGAGGACTGCCGAATACATGCGCCACATCGGAGAGTCCAGAATCTATGTCGTTCCTGAACTATCCACCGATAACGAACAGTGGATAAATCCCGACTTCGGCAGTCCGGATTTGCGGATGCATTATGACAATATCAGACAGATGGTAAAGGAAAAGACCGGACGTGCCATGCAGGAAAAGGAGCGTGAACGCAAAGGCAAGAACGGTAAAATAGTCAAGATTGCGGGATGCTCCCCCATACGTGAAGGAGTGCTGCTTGTCAGGTCGGACACCACACTGGCAGACGTGCGTAAATTCGGTGAGGAGTGTCAAAGACGCTGGGGAATCACACCGCTGCAAATCTTCCTGCACAAGGATGAAGGGCATTGGCTGAACGGTCAGCCGGAAGCGGAAGACAGGGAAAGCTTCAAAGTCGGGGACAGATGGTTCAAGCCGAACTATCATGCCCATATCGTTTTCGACTGGATGAACCACGAAACAGGAAAGAGCCGAAAGCTCAATGACGATGACATGATGCAGATGCAGACCCTTGCATCCGACATCCTGCTGATGGAACGCGGGCAGTCAAAGGCTGTCACTGGTAAGGAGCATCTGGAACGGAACGACTTTATCATTGAGAAGCAGAAAGCTGAACTGCAACGCATGGATGCAGCCAAACGGCACAAAGAAGAACAGATAAATCTTGCCGAGCAGGAACTGAAACAGGTGAAATCAGAAATACGCACTGACAAGTTAAAGAAGACAGCCACCACGGCAGCGACAGCCATAACTAGTGGAGTTGCTTCTCTTTTCGGGAGTGGAAAACTGAAAGAACTGGAACGTGCCAACGAAAAACTGCAAGACGAGGTTTCAAAACGGAACACCAATATTGAAAAATTGCAGAGCCAAGTACAGCAGATGCAGAAACAGCATGATACGCAAATCCACAATCTCAGAGAAATGCACAGGCAGGAACTTGACATGAAAGAAAAAGAACTGTCACGGCTCGCCAGAATCATAGACAAGGCTTTCAGGTGGTTTCCGATGTTCAGGGAAATGCTGCGCATGGAAAAGTTTTGTGCCATGCTGGGATTCTCTAAAGAAATGACTGAAAGTCTTATAGTCAAAAAAGAAGCCCTGAAATGTAGCGGTAAAATCTATTCCGAGCAACACAGGCGGAACTTTGATATAAAGGATGATATTTTAAGGGTGGAAAATGACCCTGACGATGAAAGCAGGCTGAACCTGACAATAAACAGGAAGCCGATTGCCGACTGGTTCAGGGAGCAATGGCACAGGCTTAGATATGGAGCAAGAGTGCCGCAACAGGAAGAAAGAAAAAGTAGAGGATTCAAATTATAATAGAAGCAATTTGATTAGTAATCTAAAAGCACTCCGATAACGATTAGAGTGCTTTTAGATTGTTTATCATTAATTATCAAAGCAAGTGCAGTTTAAGATTTTACTGAAGTTTGCATTAATAAAGAATATACTACAGCTGATATATGCGCAACATATTGTGACGCTTGTGATTCATTTCCCTTGAAATCCTTAACAAATACCGCTAAGGTATAACTGATATTATTAGGCAGACATATATAGGCAACATCATTGTGAGCTGCAAGAACACCATTTTCATTAACATAACCTGAACCTGTCTTATGCGCTATAACAACCCCTTCTTTATCAAGAAGTGGAGCTGCTATCCTATCTACACCTGTTTTGCATTCTTTTAACGTATTCTTAATGAAACTTTGTTTCTCATCATCGATAAGACCTTCAGTAAACAAACGATTCATCAACATTGCAGCACCAAGAGGAGATGTATAGTTAGAGTAAGCCTTGTTATGGTCAGCCGACATTTCCTCTTCCGTATAAGCTATCTGAAAACTTGAACGAGGAATGAGTGTGGCTATAAAACTATCTGTTTGAGCGACATTAACCATATCCTTAAACATAAGGTTGCTTGCATTGTTGTCACTCTGAGTAAGAGTATAACGCAGCAAATCTCTCACTGTCAATGATATGACTGGCCCTGAATAATCTTTCAGCATAGGACTCCAAGTCTTTGGGTCAAGTTTATCCCTATTTATATTTACTAAGGTATCAAGTGAAATTCCTTTATTGTCAAAGTCATTACAAAGAGCTAATGCCTGATGAACCTTAAACACACTCATCATAGGATAAACACTCTTATTATTGACCTTAACCGTATCTCTGTTATTAACAATAACCGCCACACCAATTTCGCCAGGACAAGCTGAGACAATTTGAGAAATGCTATCAGTCAAAACATTTGTTAAAGGAGGATTTGCGCTATCTTTTGTCGCTGATTTATGGAACAATGAAAATACCAAGATGAAAATGCAAACTAAAGCTATACTCAAAACTACGATTTGTTTTTTTCTGTTTTTTTCCATGTTTATATTATTTATATTTGTTTGACGAGAATATCTTTATTTGCCGACAAAGGTACATAACTTTACGGAAAAATATGTTTCTAAAATATATAAATAGACAGCTGTGGGGAAAATGTGGGGAAAAATTAGATAATTAAAAAGGCTAAATGACTGGAAATAATCACTTAGCCTTTTAATCCGTACCCAGACCCGTACTTCGTAATTGCTGCGCCCATCATTCAAGACTGTCAAATCGGGTCTTTCCTGTCAAGCCAATGATGCCTATGCGTATGCCAAACACATGGATTACGGATTTCTCGTTCCGTGAACAAACACTTTATCCGCAACTCTGCTATGTGGTGTATTGGCTTAACTCCATTTCTATGGGCAACACTTTTGTTGCAGATTTCAAGCAGCTTTTATCGAAATACCCATCAGTAAGAACTCGTTTATTAGGCTTTCCTCATAATTGGGAACAAGAGCCTTTGTGGAGATAAAATAATTGCCCTGTTTCTTAAAAAGCACTGGGGCAAACCAGCTCCGTCTTTAATTGTTTCCAATAAATGGATTGTTTCAAGCCCCTATAGAAAGAGAACAAAAATTCCTGTGTGAAAATTAATCTACGACAAGGAGCAAGCAAGGAGCAATATCAAACAAAAATCAATACCTTTGCAGTACATATGAGATAGACCAAAACAAAAGTGGAATATCGGAAACGAATAGCAAGGAAAAGAGAAGAAACGACCCAAGTTGATGTCCTTTTTGAGTTAATAATCAATAAAAGCGTTAAATCTTCACCTTTTAGAATGTGCAATTAAAAATAACAACCATATTTCTGACTTATTATCTATAAAATATTGAGTAATAATCGGTTGTAAATACTATGGTTGTAACACAACTAGACAACGCCCATTAAATGCTTTTCGTTTATTATCTTTAAAGCGTTCCATAGAGTATGAACAGCCATTATCTACTCCCACTATCTTCGCATTCCCTTGTATCGAGAAGTAAAGTTGATTGTTGGCATTCGGACAAACGTTTCCGTCTTTATCCACAACCTCAATAGTTACAAATGCCAAACTCTTTCCATCAGCCTTCAAAGTTGGCTTATCAACAGACATACGTAGATGGGCTGGTGCCCCGGCTGTATGTATTTCCTGCTCACGTACAACTTTTCCACCCTTTCGAGCAACCACTTTCACCGCACCGGGCTCATACTTTACACGCCACATCACATGGTAATCGTGTTCTCCTTTCTTACGAACACCGGCACTCTTCCCATTGACGAAAAGTTCCACCTCGTCGGCTTGGTTGTAATAACACCACATGTCAATATCCTGCCCCGGTAACCAATTCCAATGTGGGAACAAATGTAAAACAGGCTTGCCAGTCCATTCGCTCTGATACATATAATAAATATCTTTCGGGAAACCAGCCAAATCAATAATGCCAAAATGACTGCTACGTGCCGGGAAACCATACGGAGTGGGTTCACCAATGTAATCCCAACCGGTCCATATAAACTGGCCGCCCACATAAGGAGTATGTTTCACTACATCCCAAGTAGTTTCATGCGTACTACTCCATGGTGCATGCATGTTGTCATAAGCACTACATGAGAAGGAAGGATCTGTATAAGGCAGGCGCCAATCTGTGGGAGCTACATACACAGAGTCACTTGGCATCATGTAGTAACCACGAGTTTGAAGAGCCGATACCGATTCAGACATGATAAAAGGCTTACCGGGAAAATTGGTCGGAACATCTTTGATGTTCTGATGATGATAATTAAAGCCAATGAGATCAAGTGCTCCGCTCTTAAAAAGATGATTCTGTGGAGAGGGTTCACTACAACCTGCTGTTATGGGACGTGTAGTATCCAACTTACGAACTATATCAGCTAGCCAAATCGTCAAACGTGCATTGTCGCTTAATGACTTGCCATTTTGTCGGAGAGCAGATGAGTCACGGGCTGCATTTAACAATATATTGACATCACCAGTTGTTACCCCCTTCTTAGGATTCCATTGCTCTAACACCTCATTTCCTAAACTCCACATGAGAATAGAGGGGTGATTGCGGTCACGAAGTACTAAATCG